>JBQTIS010000145.1:0-4887 GCA_052387895.1 Rhodospirillales bacterium
CTTGTGTAGTTTGACGTTGCTAGTCATGATCGGTACCATTGCTAAATTCCTTCTCTGCGCAAGCGGGGTTTGGAGTTTCGGGCCGCACGGTGATGGTTTTCAGGACGTTTCACCGTGCGGCCTTTGCTTTGCATTCAGTTAGCTATCGACCGCATCGTGGCCGCTCGTGTGCCACTACTACTGTCGCGGCGGTTCTTCAGGCTCTTCTGCCACTGGCGCGCTGAGCCATGTCACTTCTCCCTCCCGCGGTGCGGGGAACTTGAAGTTGCAATGCCAAACCTACGTTGGGTTTCAGGCCGCTTTAGGTCTGGCAGAGGCAATTATTGGTAAATTTTCTCTAACCGTCAAGTATATTTCGTTCAAAATAACACGTATTACGTTCGTGAGAGAAAAAACAAAGATGGTGAAATTTTGGTACGTTTATCAAATATTAACTAAATCAATGAGTTGTCTGCTTGTAACTCCTACAGCGGCCAGCGCGGGCGCGGCGCGAAGTCCAGCTTGTCGCTCAGCCCCAGGCGCAGGCGCTCGATCCCGGCCCAGGCGATCATCGCCGCGTTGTCGGTGCAAAGCTCCGGCGGCGGGGCGAGGAACTTGAATCCCTGCTTCGCCGCCGCGCGGGCCAAGACGCCGCGCAAGTGCTGGTTCGCCGCCACGCCGCCCGACACCACGAGTGCGGGGGCCGCGGCCTTCGCGTGCTCGTCGAGAAAGCGCCGCATGGCGCGCGTGCTGCGATCCTCCATTACCTCGGCCACCGCGGCCTGGAACGAGGCGGCCACGTCGTCGCGGTCCTTCGCCGGCAGCGGCTCGGCCAGCGCCGCCACCGCGTGGCGCACGGCGGTCTTGAGGCCGGAAAACGAAAAGTCGCAGCCCCGGCGGCCCTTCATCGGCCGCGGCAGGGCGAAACGCCCGGGGTCGCCCGCCAGCGCCGCGCGCTCGACCGCCGGCCCGCCGGGATAGCCGAGGCCGATCAGCTTCGCCACCTTGTCGAAGGCCTCGCCCGCCGCGTCGTCCACTGTGGTGCCGTAGCGACGGTATCGGCCCACGCCCTCGACGCTCACGAGCTGGCAATGCCCGCCCGAGACCAGCAGCAGCAGATAGGGGAAGGGCAGGTCGTCGGTCAGCCGCGCCGTCAGCGCGTGCGCCTCGAGGTGGTTGACCGCGAGGAACGGCAGCCCGCGCGCGGCGGCGATCGCCTTGGCGGTCACCACCCCCACGATCACCCCGCCGATCAGCCCCGGTCCGCCGGTGGCGGCGACGGCGCTGAGATCGCCGAAGCTCAACCCCGCCTCGCGCATGGCGCGCTCGACGAGGCCGTCGAGATGCTCCAGATGCGCGCGCGCGGCGATCTCGGGCACCACTCCGCCATGCGGCGCGTGCCGGTCGAGCTGCGACAGCACCAGGTTGGCGCGGATGGCGCGCGCGGCGTCCACCACCGCCGCGGCGGTTTCGTCGCAGCTCGTCTCGATGCCCAGCACGATCATGGCGGCATGATAGGACGGCGCATTGGCCGTTGCCAGAAATCCGCGCTAAACGTGGGGCATGGACAAGCCGGTTCTAAGGCTCGGCACGCGCGGCAGCCCGCTGGCGCTGGCGCAGACGCGCATCGTCGCGGCCGCCCTGGCGGCGGCGCACGGCGAACTTGGCAAGCCGGGCGCGATCGCGATCGAAGCCATCCGCACGGCCGGCGACAGGGCGCAGGACCGCCCCCTGGCCGAGATCGGCGGCAAGGGCCTGTTCACGGAGGAGATCGAGGCCGCGCTGAAGGAAGGCCGCATCGACATCGCCGTGCATTCGCTCAAGGACATGCCGACGTTCCTGCCCGACGGCCTTCACATCGGCGCGGTGCTCGAACGCGAGGACCCGCGCGACGTTCTGTTCTCGAAAGCCGGCGGCGGCATCGACGCGCTGCCCAGGGGCGCGCGCGTGGGCACCGCCAGCCTGCGCCGCCAGGCGATCCTCTTGAACCGCCGGCCCGACCTGACCATGGGCTTGCTGCGCGGCAACGTGGAAACGCGCCTGCGCAAGCTGAAGGAGGGTCTGGTCGACGCCACGGTCCTGGCGCTCGCGGGCTTGAGGCGCCTGGGATTGGGCGAGGCCGGCGGCACGGTCCTTTCGGTCGAGGAGATGCTGCCCGCCCCGGCGCAAGGCGCGATCTGCGTGGAATCGCGCCGGGGCGACGCGCGCATCGCCGGCTTGCTGGCGAAGATCGACCACCGGCAAAGCTCCCTCGCCGTGACGTGCGAGCGGGCGCTGCTGGCGGCGCTTGAGGGGTCGTGCCGCACGCCGATCGCGGGCCTGGCCACGCCGGACGGGCGCGGGGGGCTGCGTCTCAGCGCCCTGGTGGCGCTGCCCGACGGCTCCAAGCTTTGGCGCGCGGAACGCGAGGGCCGGGCCGCCGACGCCGAACGCATGGGCCGCGACGCCGGCCAGGAACTTCGCCGCGCCGCCGGGGCACTGTTCCAATGAAGCCCGTGGTGCTGGTCACGCGACCGGCGGAAGAGGCGCTGCGCACGGCCATGGCGCTGGCGGAGCACGGCTACGAATTCCTGATCGAGCCGCTGTTGGAAATAGCGCCCCTGCCCGACGCCGAGGCGAAGGTCGCCGGGGCCGGCCAGGCGGCGGCGCTGCTGTTCACCAGCGCCAACGGGGTGCGCGCCTATGCCGGCGCCACCCCGGCGCGGGAGCTTCCGGTCTTTGCCGTCGGCGGCATCACGGCCGATGCCGCGCGCGCCGCGGGCTTCCAAAAAGTCGCGGTCGCCGCGGGCGACGTCGAAGCCCTGGCCGATCTGGCGGCGCGCGAACTCACGCCCGGCGTCGGCAGGCTGCTGCATGTCGCGGGCGAGCATGTGGCGGGCGACCTGGCGGGTCGGCTGGGCGCCAAGGGCTTCGACGTCCATACGCTCGCCCTCTATGCCGCCAAGGCGGCCACGTCCCTGTCGCCCAAGGCCAGGGATACGCTCGCCCGGGGCGGTCTTGGCGCCGTGTTGTTTTTTTCTCCCCGTACGGCGCGAACGTTTGTTAGCTTGGTACGTACGGCCGGGCTGGATGCGTACTGCCGCGCTTGCATGGCGGTATGCCTCAGCCCCGCCGTGGCCGAAGCCGCCGGCGCGCTCGCGTGGCGCAAGATCGAAACGGCGGCACGGCCGGGCGAAGGGCCGGCGGAGGGTTCGAGCATCGGCGCCATGATCGACGCGCTGATGCGCGTGCTGCCGAGCCAAGGCCGGGAACCGGCAGGGGAGCGATCGACCATGGCCGAGACCGACAAGAAGACCATCGCCTTGCCGGCGGGCGAGGTGATCCAGCGTTTCGGCGGCATCCGTCCGATGGCCGCGAAGCTGGGGATTTCCTTCTCCACCGTGCAGGGCTGGAAGGAACGCGGCCACATTCCCGAACCGCGCCACGGCGAGATCCTCGCGCTTGCGGCGACGCACGGCATCGCGCTCGAAGCGCCGGCCGCGTCGCCCGAACCGCCGACCGCCGCGAGGCCCGGCCCGCCGCCCGGGTTCCGGCAAACCGCCGCGCCGCAAGCGGCCGACAAGCCGCCGCCGATGCCGCCGCCGCTCGTCCATCAGCCCGTTCCGCCGCCGCGTGCGCCGGCCGGGCTTGGCGTCCTGGGCGCGGCCGTCGTCAGCTTGGCGATCGTCGCCGCGGCGTTCGCGGGGGCGTACTACACGCGCGACCGTTGGCTCGGCGAGATCGCCGCCGTGCCCATGCCGGCGCCCGCCCAGCCCAGCGTCGACAAGGCGGCGCTCGACGCCTTGGTCCAGCGCCTGGCCAAGGCGGAGCGCGACCTGGCGGCGCGCCCGGCCGGCGGCGGCGCGCCCGCTGCCGATGCGAAGCTCGGCGAGGACATCGCCGCGCTCGACCGGCGCCTGACCGAGTTGCAGAACGCGCTTTACGCGGCGCGCGAGCAGGCCAAGCGCGACTCCCAGGCGGCGACCGCGACGCTGTCCGAGGTGACCCAGGCCGCCAAGGCCGGCGCCGCCGAGCAGGCCAAGGCGACGGCGGCGCTCGGCCAGCGCGTCGAGGCGCTGGAAAAGGGCTTCGACCCGGCGGCTTTCATCGCCATCCGCAACAGCCTCAACGATCTCGCGGCCAAGCTCGACGCGCTCGGCAAGCGCATGGCCGAGGCCGAGCGAATCGCCGCGTCGGCGCGCGCGGAAGGGCTGGCCCAGGCGGCGCTGGCGCTGTCGGTCGGGCAGATTCGCCGCGCGATCGACGCCGGCTCGCCGTTCGCGGCGGAGCTGGCGGCCGGCCGGTCGCTGGCGGGCGGCGACGCGGCGCTCGCCGGTCCGCTCGACCTTCTGGCGCCGTTGGCGGCGACGGGCATCGCCACGCGCGCGGCGCTCACACAGTCCTACAAGGACACCGCGGCGGCGATCGTGCATGCGGCCAGAGCGCGCGACGGCGAGTCCGGCGCGTGGCGGCGGTTCGTCGCTTGGCTCGATTCGCTGATCACCGTCCGCCCGATCGGCGCCGCCGCCGGCGACAGTCCCGCCGCGCGCGCGGCGCGGGCCGAAGCCCTGTTGGCGGCCGGCGACCTTGCCGGGGCCGTGGCCCAGCTCGACGCCCTCGGCGCGCCGGCATCCAACGCGGCCAGGCCGTGGCTCGACCGCGCCAAGGCGCGGCTCCAGGCCGAGCAGGCGCTGGCGGCGCTGGAAACGCGCGCCGCGGCCGCCATGGCGCGTAAATGATCCGCGTCCTTTTGTTCCTGCTGTTCGCGGCGGGGCTGGCGGCGGGCGTGGTGTGGCTGTCCGACCAGCCCGCGGGCGCCGTGACCCTGGAATGGCTGGGCTGGCGCGTCGAAACCTCGGCCGCGGTCCTGGCGGTCCTCGCCCTCGTGCTGGCGGTCGCCGCGACCATCGTCTGGCGCGTCGTGCGGAC
>JBQTIS010000146.1:0-6527 GCA_052387895.1 Rhodospirillales bacterium
GCAGGGGCAGTTCGAGCAGCGCGGCCTGATCGACGCCGCCACCCCCCGCGCGCTGCTCGACGCCTTCGGCGGCGCCGAGCTGGGCGCAAGGGCCGGCGAAACGGCCGCGGCCTGGCGGCGCTGGCGCGAACTCGAGGCGCAAAAGCAGGCCGCCGCCGAAGCGGGCGCGCGCGCGGGCGCCGACGAGGCGTTCCTGCGCCACGCCGTCGGCGAGATCGACGCGCTGGACCCGAAAGCCGAGGAGGAAGACGCGCTGGCGCGCGACCGGATGCTGCTGATGAACCGCGAGAAGCTGCTGCAGGCCCTGGGCGACGCGCTGAAGCATCTCACCGGCGAGCGCGCGGCCGATGCCGCGGCCGAAGCCGCGCGCCGGGCGCTGGACCGCGCCGCGCCCCAGGCCGGCGGCAAGCTGGACGCGCCGCTTGAGGCGCTGGAGCGCGCCGGGTCGGAACTCGCCGACGCCGTGGCGCGGCTTCAGGCGCTGGCGGCCGACGACGAGCTCGACCCCGCGCGGCTGGAGAAGATCGAGGAGCGGCTGTTCGCCCTCAAGGCCGTCGCCCGCAAGCATCGCGTCGAGGTCAAGGACCTGCCGCGCCTGCGCCTGGACCTGGCGCAGCGGCTGGCCGCGATCGACGACCGCGCCGGCGCCGCGGAGCGGCTGGCCAGGGAAGCCGCCGCCGCCCGCGCGGCCTACATCGCCGCCGCCGAGGGCTTGAGCGCGCTGCGCCGCGAAGCGGCCCGGCAGCTGGACCGGGGCGTGGCCGCCGAGCTGCCGCCGCTGAAGCTCGAGCGCGCCGCGTTCGCCACGGTTCTGGCGCGCGCCGAGGAGCCGGACTGGGCGGCGCACGGGATCGACCGCGTGCGGTTCGAGGCCGCGACCAATCCCGGCCAGCCGCCGGGGCCGCTCAACCGCATCGCCTCGGGCGGCGAGCTGTCGCGCTTCATGCTCGCCCTCAAGGTGGTGCTGGCCAAGGCCGACCCGGTGCCCACCCTGGTGTTCGACGAGGTGGACAGCGGCATCGGCGGCGCCACCGCCGACGCGGTGGGCGAGCGCCTGGCGCGGCTGGCCGGGGACGTGCAGATCCTGGTGGTCACGCACTCGCCCCAGGTCTCGGCCCGCGCCCGCCAGCAGATGCGCGTCACCAAGGCCGCGGCCGGAGGCGCCACCGTCACGCGCGTCGAGCGGCTGTCGGCCGAGGAGCGGCGCGAGGAGATCGCGCGCATGCTGTCGGGCGCGGCCGTCACCGACGAGGCGCGCGCCGCCGCCGCCCGCCTGATCGACGCGGGCCAGGAGAACGCCCGGCTTGGGAAGGCGGCGCGGCGATGAGGAACAAGCGGCCCGACGCCGGCGCTCCGGTCGAGACGCTGAGCCGCAAGCGGGCCGACGCCGAGCTCGAGCGCCTGGCGCTGGAGATCGGCCGGCACGACCGCCTCTATTACCAGAAGGACGCGCCGGAGATCTCCGACGCGGACTACGACGCCTTGCGCCGGCGGCTGGAGGCGATCGAGGCGCGGTTTCCCGAGCTCAAGCGCCTGGACAGCCCCTCGCGCCGCGTCGGCGCGACGCCCGCCCAGGGCTTCGCCAAGGTGACGCACCTCAAGCCGATGCTGTCGCTCGCCAACGCCTTCAGCGCCGGGGATGTAGGCGAGTTCGTCGCCGGGGTGCGGCGGTTCCTGAAGCTCGCGCCCGACGAGCCGGTCGAGCTGGCCGCCGAGCCCAAGATCGACGGGCTTTCCGCCAATCTGCGCTACGAGAACGGCCTGTTCGTCCAGGGCGCCACGCGCGGCGACGGCGCGGTCGGCGAGGACATCACGGCGAACCTCATGACCATCGCCGACGTGCCGCGGCGGCTCACGGGCGAGGACTTCCCGAAGCTGATCGAGGTGCGCGGCGAGGTCTATATCGCCCGGCGCGATTTCGACAAGCTGAACCGGGAGCGCGAGAAGGCCGGCGAGCCGGAATTCGCCAACCCGCGCAACGCGGCGGCGGGCTCGACCCGCCAGCTCGATCCCGCGATCACCGCCAGGCGCCCCTTGCGGTTCTTCGCCTATGCCTGGGGCGAGACGAGCGGCCTGCCGGCCGGGACGCACTGGGAGGTGGTGCAGGCGTTCAAGGCCTGGGGCTTCGCCACCAACCCCCTGGCGCGGCGATGCAAGGACACCGAGGCCGCCTTGAAGCTGCATGAAGGGCTGGCGGAACGTCGCGCTTCGCTCGACTACGAGATCGACGGCGTGGTGTACAAGATCAACCGCCTGGACTGGCAGGAGCGCCTGGGGTTCGTCAGCCGCGCGCCGCGCTGGGCGGTCGCGCACAAGTTCCCGGCCGAGCAGGCCGAGACGGTGCTGAAGGACATCAAGATCCAGGTCGGCCGCACCGGGGCGCTCACGCCCGTGGCGGTGCTGGCGCCGGTGCGCGTGGGCGGCGTGACGGTCGAGCACGCCACCCTGCACAACGAGGACGAGATCGCGCGCAAGGACATCCGGGTCGGCGACTGGGTGGTGGTGCAGCGCGCCGGCGACGTGATCCCCCAGGTGGTGCGCGTGGTCGAGGACAAGCGGCCGAGGGGAGCGAAGCGGTTCGCGTTTCCCGAGAAATGCCCGGTCTGCGGCAGCAAGGCGGCGCGCGAAGAGGGCGAGGCGGTCAGGCGCTGCACCGCCGGCCTCACCTGCCCGGCCCAGGCGGTCGAGCGCCTGCGCCACTTCGTCGGGCGCGCGGCGATGGACATCGACGGCCTGGGCTGGGAATCGATCCAGCAACTGTTCGATCTCGGCTACCTGAAAAGCCCGGCCGACATCTATCGCCTGGAGCGCCACCGCGGGGCGCTGGTGGTGGACAAGAAGAAGGCCACGGGGGTCGAGGGCTGGGGCGAGCTGCGCTTCGCCAACCTGATGCGGGCGGTCGCGGCGCGGCGCAAGACGGCGCTGCCGCGGCTGATCTTCGCCCTCGGCATCCGCCAGGTGGGCGAGGCCACGGCGCGGCTCTTGGCCAAGCAGTACGGATCGCTCCGGGGCTGGCGCAAGGCCATGGAAGCCGCCGCCCAGGGCGACCCGGAGGCGCTGGCCGAACTCGACTCGATCGAGGGCGTCGGCCCGTCGATGGCCAAGGACATCGTCGATTTTTTCGCCGAGAAGCACAACCGCGAGGCGCTGGACGATCTGGCGAGGGAAATCGAGGCCGAGGACTTCAAGGCCCCGGCGGCCGCCGGCTCGCCGGTCCAGGGCAAGACCGTGGTGTTCACCGGCACGCTCGCGACCATGGGCCGCGCCGAGGCCAAGGCGCGCGCGGAGGCGCTCGGCGCCAAGGTCGCGGGCTCGGTGTCCAGCAAGACCGACTACGTGGTGGTCGGCGCCGACGCGGGCTCCAAGGCGGCCAAGGCGCGCGCGCTCGGCGTCGCGGCGCTGACGGAACAAGAGTGGCTGAAGCTGATCGGGGGGTGACGGCGGGGCGCCTCGATATCACGGCACCGCCTAGAGTCTGTTCCCGTTGAAATGAAGCGCCGATCGCCCCCTCACCCAGCTTCGGGTAAGCGCGCCGCTTCGCGTCGCGCCAACCCTTCGCATCCCTCTCCCCCGCGCACAAAGCGCGTGGGGGAGAGGGTGGGGCGAGGGGGTGATTCCGTTCCGCAGGAACGCGCCCTAGCGTTGCCAGTTTTTCGTGGGTTTGCGCCTGCCAACCAACTTGTCCTGCGACGCTATTCGGGCGAGCACGGCGGGATGCGGCTGAATCTTGCCCGCAGTTACTCCGCGGCGCGTAACTTCGATGCTCTCGCCGCTGGCGACGCGCCTTAGGACGGAACTGAAGTTTCGCTTTACTTCCGTAACCGACATCCGCTTCATGGCCAGTTCTCCCCCAGCTTCCGCGTCGCGGCTTCGAGCCATGCGCGCGTCGGCGCGTCCACCAGGGGCGCGATCGCCGCGCGCACGCGGGCGTGGTAGGCGTTAAGCCACGCGGCCTCGCCGGGCCCCAGCATCCCCGGCTCCACCAGCGCCAGGTCGATGGGCACCAGCGTCAGGGTCTCGAAGCCCAACAGCTCGCGCTCGCCGCCCGCGGGCTTGGGCAGCGCGGTCACCGTCACCAGATTCTCGACGCGGATGCCGTAGGCGCCGGTCTTGTAGTAGCCCGGCTCGTTGCTGACGATCATGCCGGGCCTCAGCGCCACGGTGTTCGGCACCTTCGAGATGCGGTGCGGCCCCTCGTGCACGCCCAGGTAGCTGCCGACGCCGTGGCCGGTGCCGTGGTCGAAGTCCAGCCCCGCGTCCCACAGCGCCTTGCGCGCCAGCGGGTCGAGCTGGCTGCCCGTGGTCCCGTGCGGAAAGCGCGCCGTGGCGATGGCGATGTGGCCCTTCAGCACCAGGGTGAAGCGCTCGCGCATCTCGGCGTCCGGCCGGCCGATGGCGAGCGTGCGCGTGACGTCGGTGGTGCCGTCGAGGTACTGCGCGCCCGAGTCGAGCAGGAACAGCATGTCCGGCTCGAGCCGCCGGTTGCTGGCGGGCGAGGAGCGGTAATGCACGATCGCGCCGTTGGCCGCCGCGCCGGCGATAGTGTCGAAGCTCAGGTCGCGGAAGTGCTCGCCCTCGCGCCGGAACGATTCCAGTTGGGCGGCGGCCGCGAGTTCGTCCACGTTGCCTTCGAGCGCGCGCGGCATCAGCCAGGCGAGGAACCGGCACAGGGCCGCGCCATCGCGCCGGTGCGCGGCGCGCGCGCCGTCCAGCTCGACCGCGTTCTTGACCGCCTTGGGCAGCGCGCAAGGATCCTCGCCCAGCACCGGCTTGGCGCCCGCTTGGTTGAGGCGCGCGAAGATCGCCGCGCCCGCGCTGGCGGCGTCCACCAGCACGCGCTGGCCCTTGAGCGCGTCGAGGCCCCGCGCGAAGGCCTCGGGCGGCTCGACCGTCACGGCGTTGCCGAGATGCTTGCGGGTTTCCGCCAGCAGCTTGCGCGGGTCGATATAGAGCCTGGCGGTGCCGTCGCGCCCGGCGACGGCGAAGCCCAAGGGGAGCGGCGTGCGCGCCACGTCGGCGCCGCGGCTGTTGAACAGCCAGGCGATCGAGGCCGGGTCGCTGATCACCGCGGCGTCCAGGCCCTCGGCGGCCAGCTTGCCCGCGATCTCCTGGCGCTTCTCGGCCGTGCCGCGCCCGGCGAAGCGCAGGTCGTGGGGGACCACGGGAGAAATCGGCGCGGGCGGCTGGTCGCGCCAGATCGCGTCGATCGGGTTGCTTTCGACCGCCGCCAATTCCGCGCCGGCTTTCGCACAAGCGGCGGCCAGGCGCTCGACCGCGCCCTGGGTCGTCAGCCACGGGTCGTAGCCCACGCGCTGGCCGGCCTTGAGGTGGGCCGCGAGGTAGTCGCCCGGCGGCTGGTCGGTCAGGTGGCGCGGCTCGAACGCCTCCACGTCCACTTGGCCACGCACCTGGAGCGTGTAGCGCCCGTCCACGAAGATCGCCGCGCGCTCGGCCAGCACCACGGCCATGCCCGCGGAGCCGGAAAACCCGGTCAGCCATCTAAGCCGCTGCGCGCGCCGGGCGATGTATTCGCCCTGGTGCTCGTCGGCCATCGGCGCCACGAACCCGGCGAGGCCCTGGCGCAGCAGCTCCGCGCGCAAATCCGCCAGCCGCCGGGCGCGCTCGGCCGGAGTCGCGGCCGCCGCCTGCGCCGTCGCCGCTTCCAGCTCGCCCTTGAGCGCCACCAGCTGCGCCGCCCGGGCCGGCGGGGCGCCGGGCGCGATCAGCGCGATCCAGCCCAGGGGATCGGCGGCGGGCGCGGGCGCGGCCAACACGCCGGCGAGGATGTCGCGCACCGCCGCCGCGTCGATCTTGGCGCCGGCCCCGGCCAGAAGCCGCTCCAGCGCCGCGTCGCCGCGATAGCCCTCGCGCCGGGCGTCGTCGGGGGGCATGGCGCGGCCGCAGACCCCCGGCGGGCCATGCCGTTCGGGCAGCCCTGCCCCGCGCGCCCGCCGAGCCGGGCAAAGGTGACCAAAATTAGACAAATCAAAGGCATAGCCATGCGCTTCCTTCAGTGCTGCGATGCAGCAATACCCCTGATAGCGGGGCCTCGGCAGGACTATTTAATCGTCTATCAGCGGCGGCGAAAGCCGAACCCGCCGACCCGAGGGTCCGGGCCTGCGCCGCCGCGTCAACAACGACGAAGAAAAGGATTTGGGTCATGTACGATGGAAGTTCATTCAAGCCCCTGGCCGCCGACGACGCCGACAGCGTGGTCGCCCCGCGCCACCCCACCCGCGACGAGGTCGACGCCCTGGTGCGCCGCGCCCATGCCGAGCGCGCCGCCGCGCTCGCCGAGGCGCTGGCCGGCGCGATCGCCGGCGCGATTCTCCGGTTTCGCCGCTGGCGCGAAAAAGCCGCCGCCATGCGCGAACTGATGGACATGGACCAGCGCTCGTTGAACGACATCGGCGTCACGCGCGGCGAGATCGCCGAGCTGGTGTACGGCGCGCGCCGCGCCGGCCCGATCCTGCGCGGCCGGATGCTGGTCGATTTCGTCGAGAACAAGCTGCTGCGCCCGTACCGGG
>JBQTIS010000147.1:0-2958 GCA_052387895.1 Rhodospirillales bacterium
CGCCAGGCGATCGGACGGACATAGCCGTTGACGAGCTTGTTGGCTTTCAGCGCCGCGTTGCAGGCCGCGTCGATCTCGGCGACGGAGTAGGGGATCTTGAAATCCAAGATCTCGCCCGAGCGGACCAGGCGCCGGCTGTGCTCCGTCAGCTTGAAGATATGGCCGTTATAGGCGCGCTCGCCCTCGAACACGGCCGAGGCGTAATGCATGGCGTGGGTCAAAACGTGCAGGCTCGCCTCGCGCCACGGCACCAGCTTGCCGTCGTACCAGATGAAGCCGTCGCGGTCGTGATAGGCGGGGATGCTCGCCATCGGCGTTTTCCTCTGTCATGCCCGGGATTTGCCGGCCCGGAAGGCGGTTTTTGCAACGGAATGTCGCAATTGTCTTGCCATCGGTAACATTCTAAGCCATAAATGTCAACATGGCTGACATTAATAACCCGGGCCTCAATCTCCTGTTCCTGCGCGACGAAGAACTGCGCCAGGGCATCGAGATGCTGTTCTTCGCCTACCGCGATTTCACCGCCGAGCCCGACGCGATCCTGGCGAAATACGGCTTCGGCCGGGCGCATCATCGCGTGATCTATTTCGTCGGGCGCGATCCCGGCATGACCGTGGGCGAGCTGTTGGGCATCCTGCGCATCACCAAGCAGAGCCTCAGCCGCGTGCTGGGCCAGCTGCTGAAGCAGGGCTTCATCCAGCAAAGGACGGGCTCGCGCGACCGCCGCCAGCGGCTGATGTACCTAACCGACAAGGGCGCGGAGCTCGAGCGCCAGCTCTCGGCCGAGCAGCGCGCGCGCATCGCGCGGGCCTATCGCGCCGCCGGCGCCCAGGCGGTCGAGGGATTCCGCAGGGTGATGCTGGGCGTGATCGGGCGCGAGGAAGACCGCCGCCGCTTCGCCGCCAAGTCCGGCCCCGGCGAGCCGGGCGGCAAGCCCGGAAGCGCCCGGGGAACCGGCACCGCCGGCTAGCCCCGGTTCCGCCGGGCCGGGCTATAATCGCCCGCGATGACCGAAGACGCGCCGCATATCCTAGTGGTAGACGACGACAACCGCCTGCGCGGGCTGCTGCGCCGCTATCTCGCGGACAGCGGGTTCCGCGTCTCCACCGCCGCCAGCGCCGCCGAGGCGCGCAAGCACCTCGAAAGCCTGGATTTCGACCTGCTGGTGCTGGACGTGATGATGCCGGGCGAAACCGGCCTGGCGCTGACCGAGGCGCTGCGCAAGAACAGCACAGTGCCGATCCTGATGCTGACCGCCCTGGGCGAGGCCGACAACCGAATCGACGGGCTCGAGCGCGGCGCCGACGACTACCTGCCCAAACCGTTCGAGCCGCGCGAGCTGGTCTTGCGCCTGCGCTCGCTGCTGCGCCGCACGCGGACCCCGGCCAAGGCCGAAACTGCGGAGATCAAGCTGGGTCCGCTGCGCTTCGACCCGGCGCGCCTGGCGCTGACGCGCGGCGAGGAGGCGGTGAAACTGACCACGGCCGAGGCGGCGCTGCTGCGCGTGCTGGCGGAAAAGCCGGGCGAGGCGATGAGCCGCGACGATCTGACCGGTCGCGCCGAGATCGCCGGCGGCGCGCGCGCGGTGGACGTGCAGGTCACGCGCCTCAGGCGCAAGATCGAGCCCGACCCAAAGTTTCCGCGCTACCTGCAGACCGTGCGCGGCCGCGGCTACGTGCTGAGGCCGGACTGATGCACAATCCCGTCACCCTGTGGCTGAAGCGCGTCCTGCCGCACTCGCTGTTCGGCCGGGCGTTGCTGATCATCGTCATGCCGCTGATCCTGGTGCAGGTGATCTCGACCTACGTGTTCTACGACCGGCACTGGTACACCATGACCAGGCGCCTGGCGCTGGGCGTGGCGGGCGATATCGGCCTGGTGATCGACCAGCGCGGGTATCTGCACAATGACGCGGACTGGCAGCGCGCGTTCTACGCCCTGCTGCTGGATACCGAACTCAGCGCCGATTTCCACAAGGGCGAGATCCTGCCCAACCGGTCCGAACACGATCTGTTCGGCACGTTCGACGACATTCTGCGCGAGGCGCTGCGCGAGCGGGTGCGCCGGCCGTTCAACGTGGACTGGCCCGAGGGCGACGAGCGCGACGTCACCGTGCGCGTGCAGCTGGCCGACGGGGTCTTGAGCGTCGTGGTGCCGCGCCAGCGGCTGTTCAGCTCCACCACCTATATCTTCATCCTGTGGATGGTGGGCTCGTCCCTGCTGCTGTTCGCGGTTGCGGCGCTGTTCATGCGCAACCAGGTGCGCCCGATCCGCCGCCTGGCGCAGGCGGCCGACAGCTTCGGCAAGGGCCGCGACGTGGACGAGGTCCCCGGCGGCGGCGCCACCGAGGTGCGCCAGGCCGCGGCCGCGTTCGTCGAGATGCGCGACCGCATCCGCCGCCACGTGCAGCAGCGCACCGACATGCTCTCGGGCGTGTCGCACGACCTGCGCACGCCCCTGACGCGCATGAAATTGCAGCTCGCCATGCTCGGCCCCTCGCCCGAGGTCGAGGACTTGCGCGCCGACGTGATCGAGATGGAGCGGATGATCGAGGGCTATCTCGCCTTCGCGCGCGGCGAGGGCGGCGAGATGCCCGTGCCGACCGACCTCAAGGGCGTGCTGGACGAGGTGGCGGCGACGGCCGAGCGCGAGGGCGTGCCGGTGGACGTGGAGATGAAGCAGCCGATCGAGCTGCCGCTGAGGCCGCTGGCGTTCCGCCGCGCCATCAGCAACCTGGTGGCGAACGCCGGGCGCTTCGCCAAGCGCGTGTGGATCACCGCCGCCAGGGACGGCGGCCATATCGACATCCTGATCGACGACGACGGGCCCGGCATCCCCGCCGACCAGCGCGAGGAGGTGTTCCGGCCGTGCTTCCGCCTCGAGGGCTCGCGCAATCCGGCGACCGGCGGGGTCGGCCGCGGCCTCACCAGCGCGCGCGGCGTGATGCGGGGGCCTGGC
>JBQTIS010000148.1:0-1816 GCA_052387895.1 Rhodospirillales bacterium
ACCCCTCGCCCTCCGCGCCGATGCGGTCGGTTTCCGGCACCGGCATGGCGTCGAAGAACCGCATGTTGGAGTCGACGGCGTGCCGTCCCATCTTGCGGATCGGGCGGATCTCGACGTGCTTGCGGTCGAGATCGGCGTAGAACAGCGTGAGGCCGCCGGTCCCGCCGGCCTGGCCACGCGGCGCGGTGCGCGCCAGGATCAGCGCCTTGTGCGCCACCTGGGCCGTGGAAATCCAGATTTTCTGGCCGGTAACGAAATAGGCATCGCCGCGCTTCTCGGCCTTGGTTTTCAAATTCAGCGTGTCCAGCCCCGCGTCGGGCTCGGTGACGGCGAAGCAGGCCTTGTGCTCGCCCCGGATCAGCGGCGGCAGCATGCGGCGCTTCTGCTCGTCGGCGCCGAACACCACGACGGGATTGAGGCCGAAGATGTTCATGTGGATCGCCGACGCGCCGCTCATGGCCGCGCCGGATTCGGCGATCGCCTGCATCATGACGGCGGCTTCCGCGATGCCCAGGCCCGCGCCGCCATATTCCCGGGGCATGGCGATGCCGAGCCACCCGGCTTCGGCCACCGCGCGGTGGAATTCCTCGGGAAACGCGCCGCTTTGGTCGTGCTTCAGCCAGTACTCGTCGACGAAACGGGCGCAGAGCCTCAAGACCGCATCGCGGATCTGCGTCTGTTCGGCCGACGGTTCGAAGTCCATCCCCTCTGCTCCTGCCCCAAGCCGCTTATCAGGGCCCGCGGCGGCGGCGGCCGAAGCGGCCCGCAGGTCCGCCTTGCAGACGACCGCCCATCGGGCGTCCCCTGGGGGTCGGCCCGGCCCTCGGCCCGATCGGGGCGATGGCGCGCTGCTCCTTCAACGTCATGCGTTTCCGGCCGAGCTGGACGCGCAGCACCGTGCCGGCCGTGGCGCCCTCGATCCCCAGGTCGTACTCCTCCAGCCGCTTGATCTCGTCGCGCAGCCGCGCCGCTTCCTCGAACTCCAGGTCGGCCGCCGCCGCGCGCATGCGCTTTTCCATGTCGGCGATATGGGCGCGCAGATTGTGGCCGACGAGCTGCTGCGCGCCCGCGTCGCCGGTGGCGACCGTGACGTGATCGCTCTCGTACACGCTGTCGAGGATGTCGGCGATGCCCTTGCGCACGCTTTCCGGGGTGATGCCGTTGGCGGCGTTATAGGCCTGCTGCTTCTGGCGCCTTCGGTCGGTCTCGGCGAGCGCGGCCTTCAGCGATTGCGTCATCACGTCGGCGTACAGCAGCACGCGGCCGTCGATGTTGCGCGCGGCGCGGCCGATGGTCTGCACCAACGAGGTCTTGGAGCGCAGGTAGCCCTCCTTGTCGGCGTCGAGGATCGCCACCAGCGCGCATTCCGGTATGTCCAGCCCCTCGCGCAGCAGGTTGATGCCCACCAGCACGTCGAAAGCGCCGAGCCTGAGGTCGCGGATGATCTCGATGCGCTCCAGCGTCTCGACGTCGGAATGGATATAGCGCACGCGGATGCCGGCCTCGTGCATATATTCGGTCAGGTCCTCGGCCATGCGCTTCGTCAGCGTCGTCACCAGAACGCGCTGGCCCTTGGCCGCGCAGGCCTTGCACTCCGCCAGCAGGTCGTCGACCTGCTTTTCGGTCGGCCTGACGATGCACACCGGGTCGATCAGGCCGGTCGGGCGGATCACCTGCTCCACGAAGGCGCCTGATGTGCGCTCGAGCTCCCCCGGGCCGGGCGTGGCCGAGACGAACACGGTTTGCGGCCGCATCGCCTCCCATTCCTCGAACTTCAGCGGCCGGTTGTCGATGCAGGACGGCAGGCGGAAGCCGT
>JBQTIS010000149.1:0-6013 GCA_052387895.1 Rhodospirillales bacterium
AAATTACCTCGCCGCCGTCTGCATCGTCGCCACCGTCATATGGTGGCTCGATTGAGTCTGGACCCTAGTGGGCCATCGCAGGCATTACACAGGGAGGCCACGATATAAAGCACTTGAATACATAGGATTTGAGCCATTTTTCCTGTATTCTGTCATGGCTTTGAGACGGCAAGGATTTTCTCCTGTGGATAAACACGTTGTTAATGAAAAGCCTCTACTTCTTTGGGCTAACTTGATTACTTAGGGACGACTGGACATATCGCCATGCTGGCTGTTCTGCAGACCGAGCGCGCCGCCGCCGAGGTGGGCCTGCTGGAAGACGTCGTTGTGCGCCGGACGCAACCGCTGGCCCTCCTGCCGGTGGAGGATCCGGACCTCAACGTCGTCTACCAGTATTGGCGCACCTGCGCGCGTGACGGCCTGCTGCCGCGGCGCAAGGACATCGACGTGCTGCAGCTGAAGCCCATACTGGGCCACATGCATCTGGTGGACGTCACGGCGCAGGACCCGATGGACTACCGCTTCCGTCTCTATGGCTCGAAGGTGCGGCTGAATCGCTTCCGCAACTACACCAACCAGCGCGTCGCCGACCTGCCCTCGGCGCCGTATCGCAAGACGGTGATCGAGGACTATTCCAGCGTGGTGTGGTCCGGCACGCCGCTTTACCAGAACATCGTCGCGCGCCTGCAGTCGATCCGCTACAGCTACAGCCGGCTGCTACTGCCGCTGGCCGAAGACGGGCGCAAGGTGAACATGCTGATAATCTGCACGCGCGACCGGCCGTTCGCGGACCTCGGCGTCTAACGCCGGCATTGCCAGATCCACCGGGAAGGCTTCATGCGCGGGTAGCCGGCGCACTCCTTCGATCGCCTCGGCCTGCGAAATCCAGCAGATATAGAGCTTCTCCATCTTGTTGGTGATGGCGCAGTATTCGGGCAGGCACAGCTCGACATGCGGGTAGCCGTAGTTCGCGGTCGGCACCTTGCTGTTGGCCAGATGGTTGAAGACGAACCCGGTGTGATAGTCGGTCGAGAAGTTCCTGAGGCAGATCGAGCGGCTGAGGTAGGGCAGATAGAAAGACAGGCCCTTGCCGCGATGCGCGGGATCGACCCATAGCGAACCGGAATGTCCGACTTTGCCGGAAATCCTGGTCGGCGGGCGGATCACCTTGACCTCGTGGCCGTTCACGCCCGCCTTTCCGTTCGGATACCACAGCTCGCACGACTCGATCAGGTCGCAGAAATCGTCGGTCTGATAGATCCGGTCGGCATGCGAAGCGACGGTGCGCCCATGCATGTCGGCGAGGCGGAACCAGAAGCAGTCGCTCTTCATCGGCCAGAGCTTCGGATTGAAGCACTGATAGACGAAGGTGTTCTTGCTGGAGAGGAACTCGGCCAGCCCTTCGAAGTCCGTTTCCACGGTGAGGGACAGGTTCAGTTCCGCGATCTTTTCCATGATCGCGTCGATACTCTTCTGCAGCAGCGCAAAGTCCTGGTCGGTCAACGCCATCTTGGCCTCCGCCTTGCTGGCAATCTTATTATTGATTCGTTCTTCGTTACTGGACCTTGCGCACGCTTGCTCTAACTGTACATAAGGATTCCCCGCCATAGCACCCTCCCTTATTGCATATTAACGATTTTTTTACTAACGTATTTGGCGAAACCGCTGAGCCCAGCCAGAGATCGCCAATTGGGTTCCGTACTGAGCCGGTCTTGAGGCGGCAATGCCTTCAGCAATCGCACGCTTGAGGCCTTTGGCACCGCCGGCGACCGGGGTAAGCCGGTGCGGCCGTCAGCAGGTTCGTCAATTCCATTGAAACGTGCAAATTTAAACATACCACGACCCATGAGGCAAAGCGCGGCCCCAACGTCGCAGGGCGGTCATGCGCGCGGGGCTTGGCTCGGCGCCGTGCGCGGCGCTGTGCTGCGGCAGGCGCGCGGGCTATCGTGCGCGCGACCATGAAGCTGCGAGCGAACTGCTTACGCGAATTGGAGCCTGGCTGAATGCAAGCGACGCTGGCCGCGCTGCCCGGCCCGGTCAGGGCGGCGCTCTGGTATGTCGGCGCGCTGTCGTGCTGGGGCCTGGCGGCGGGCGTCATTCGTTTCGCGGTCGCCTATCTGCCGGCGCTAGAGCTAGGTTTCCTGCGCGCCTCGATCGCCGTGCTAATCACGCTGCCCTGGCTGATCCGGGCGCGGGCCTTGCCCCTGCCGCGCAGGAATTTCGGTCTCTACCTGCTGCGCGGCAGCTTAGAGGTGGTGGCGATCGCCGCCTGGTTCGTCGCCTTGGGATTGATGCAGGCGGCCGACGTAGTGGCGCTGGGATTCACCACACCCTTGTTTTCGACCCTTCTGGGCGCGCTGATCCTGGGCGAGCGCATCCGGCTGCGCCGCAGCCTCGCCATCCTGGTCGGGATGGCCGGCGCGCTCTTGATCATAAGGCCAGGCGGGTTGCTGGGCGGCGGCGCCATCGGCTGGGCCGCGCTGCTGCCGATCCTGTGCTCGGCGGCGGCGGGCGCGTCGCGCATCGTCGGCCGCCGGCTGTCGCAGACCGAGCCGGTTGTCACCATCGTCGCCTCGCTCGGCGTCATCACCGCGCCGGCGCTGCTGCCCCTGGCGCTGGCGGTGTGGCAGCCCATCACGCTGATCGGCTTCGCGCTCGCCGCCGCCATCGCCTCGATTTCGCTTCTCGGGCACGTGCTGATGGTGCGCGCGCTCAGGCTCGATGGGGTTTCGGCGCTAGCGCCCTATGAGTTCGCGCAGATGCTGACCGCCGTGGCCTTCGGCATCGCGGTGTTGGGCGAATGGCCGGATCGGTGGACCTGGATCGGCAGCGCGGTTATCCTGGGCGCGGCGGTCTATACGGTCCGGCGCGAGGCCAAGTTGGCGCGCGCGGCGGCGCTAAAGCGCGATCCCTTCTCCGCCGCTGATATCCAGTAGCGTCGCCTGGATGTGCCGGGTCAGCGGCGCCGCCAGATAGCACACGGCGCGCGCGACATCGCCGACGTTGTTTTCCTTCATCGCCGCGCGCAAACGCGCCGCGAGCCGGTCGGTCTCGACCGCGCCGGGGTTGATGCCGTTGACGCGCACGCCTTCTTTCATGCCTGGCGCCGCGCCCCATCGCCTTGGTGAAGTTCACGCAGACCGCGTTCACCGTGCCGCCGACGGTCTGACCGCGCTACTCGTGGAACTCCGCCTCGTCGGGAATGCGCGTGAAGGCGATCTTCGCGCCCATGTACCCGGCGCGATCGGCCGGCTTGGCACCGAGGACGATCGTGTCCTGCCCGAAGCGCGCGTTGAGCCGGTCGATCATCGGCGACAGACAAGCGCGCGGCCGGGGCGTAAATCGGGGCGTGGGCCTTGAGCTGCCGAGCGCGTCGAACAGATCGGGCATGGCCAGCGCATCATTCGTCAGGCCGTGCAGCACCACCGACACGGTCACGGGCCTGCACTCCGCCCCGCGAACGCTGAGCATCATGGCCCAGAGCCGGTCGAATCCGTCCAGGATCACGAAACTGTCCTGGGTCCGGCGCAGGCGAAACGTCTCGCTCCAGCCGCCGCGCCCTTCGAACCGTACGCCGAGGTCGATGGCGCCGGCGCGGTGGCCGAGGCGGCGCAGGCGGCTTGCCGCCTTTTGCGCCAGGCGCCGCGCCACCAGCCGCGCGGCCTCGGCCGTGCGGAGCGCCGGGGCCAGCACGCGCCCGTGGCCGATGCTGCGCCGCCGGGCCTCGCGCTCCGGCACGTCGACGCCGCGCAGCGCGTACCAGAACCGCTCGCCCGCGACGCTGCCCCAGGCGCGCCGCGCCCGGCCCGGATCGAGCGCCCATAGCGCCGCCACGTCGGCGATGCCGGCGTCGCGCAGGCGGCGCTCCATGTTGGCGCCGATGCCCGGCAGATCGTACAGCTTCAGCGTCAGCAGCCTCCCCGGCAGTTCATGCGCGTCCAGCACACCAGCCCGTCGGGCTTTTCCATGTCGCTCGCCACCTTGGCGAGAAACCGCGTCGGCGCGATGCCGATGGAGCAGCCGATATAGTCGCCCACCCGCTCGCGGATGCCCTGCTTGATGCGCTGCGCCAGATCGACGGCGTTCGCGCGCACGCGCTCGGACCCGATAAGGGAACAGGCCACCTCGTCGATCGAGCAGACCTTGGCGATGGGAATATGGCGGTCGATCTCTTCGCAGGTTTTCCTGTGGAACTTCACGTAAAGATCGTGCCGCGCGGGTCTGAGGATCAGGTCGGGGCAGCGCCGCTTGGCCTCGTAGATCTTGGTGCCGGTCTTGATGCCGAAGGCTTTGGCCTCGTAGCTGGCGGCGATGGCGCAGGTCGACTCGCTCATCACCGGCACGACCGCCACCGGCCGGCCCCGGATCGAAGGGTCCAATTGCTGCTCGACGCTGGCGAAATAGCTGTTCAGATCGAGATATAGCCAGCGCAGGCCGGTTTTCGGCCTTCCCACACCGCCCATGACGCGCTCTTGGATATTGGAACAAAACAAGAACATGATAGACTCGGCCTGTCAACCCGCCTGTCACCGCACTGGCGTCGCGTATAGGCTGGCCTCGGGGGACCGCGTGGCCGACAAGACGACCGTCATTCGCAACGCCGGCTGGATCGTGGCGTGGAACCAAGCCGCCAAGCGTCACGAGTACCGCAGGGACGGCGATGTGGCGTGGCGCGGGCGCGAGTTGGTGCATGTCGGCGGCAAGTTCGCAGGCCAGACGGACGCGGAGATCGACGGGCGCGACCGGATGGTCATGCCCGGCTTCGTCAACGTCCACAGCCATCCCAGCTCCGAGCCGGGCAACAAGGGGCTGTTGGAAGAGCTGGGCAGCCCGGGCCTGGGGCAAAGCTCGCTTTACGAGTTCATGCCGGTGTTCCGCCTGCCGCCGGAGGCGGCTTCCGCCGCGACGCGGGTGGCGGTGGCGGAACTCTTGCAAAGCGGCGTCACCACCTTCTGCGACCTGTCGCTGGCGCGCGAGGGCTGGGCCGACGAGCTGGCGGAAACGGGCATCCGCGCGGTCTTGTGCCCGATGTTCCGCTCCGCGTCCTGGCGCACGGATGATGGGCACTCCGTAACCTACGCCTGGGACGAAGCCGCCGGCGAAAGAGGCCTCAGCCGGGCGGTCGAGACCATCGACCGCGCCAGGCAGCACCCCAGCGGCCGCATGTCGGGGATTCTGGGCCCCTCGCAGATCGACACCTGCACCGAAGGCCTCATCAAGGACGCTCTGGCGGCGGCGCGCGAGCGCGGCGTCCCGATCCAGATCCACTGCGCGCAGAGCCTGGTCGAGTTCAACGAGATGACGCGACGCCACGGGCGGACGCCGGTGGAATGGCTCGACTCGATCGGCGCGCTCGGCCCCGACACGATTCTCGGCCACGGCATCTTCCTCAACGACCACCCCTGGGTGAAATGGCCGGATGGCGACGATTTCGCGCGGCTCAAGGCCTCGGGCGCGCAGGTCGCCCATTGCCCGACCGTGTTCATGCGCCGGGGCATCGCGCTGAACACGCTGGGGCGCTACATGGACGCGGGCATCGTCTGCGGCATGGGCACCGACACGTTCCCGCACAACATGACCGACGAGCTGAGGAACGCCTGCTACGCGGGCCGCGTGCTGGCCGGGAATTTCAAGGCGGTCTCGACCGCGCAAGCCTTCACCGCCGCGACCGTGGGAGGCGCCACGATCCTACGCCGGCCCGATCTCGGCCGCTTGTCGCCCGGCTGCAAGGCCGATCTTTCCGTGGTCGACCTATCGCACCCGCTGATGCGGCCGGTGCGCGATCCGCTGCGGAGTCTCGTCTATTCCGCGGGCGAGCGCGCGATCGGCGACGTATACGTGGACGGCGCGCAGGTCGTGCGCGGCGGCAAGGTGCTGATCTTCGACGTGGCGCCGGCGCTGGCGCGGCTGCAACAAGCGCAGGACCGATCGCTGGCGACGGCGCCACAGCGCGACTGGGCCAAACGCCGGGTCGACGAGATGTCGCCGCCCGTGTTTCCCGTCGCCGGCTGAG
>JBQTIS010000150.1:0-3682 GCA_052387895.1 Rhodospirillales bacterium
CATGGGCGGCATGGGCGACATGGACTATTAGCCCACTGTATCGCCGCGATTCTCGTCCTTCGACAAGCCCAGGACGAGGAATTGAAAAAGACGAGGAATTGAAAAAGCGCCTCATCCCGAGCCTCCTGAGCTTGTCGAAGGGCGAAGGATGCGGCGGCAAGACACCCGAGGGGCCGTGGGAAACCGCGGCCCCTTTCTTTTTCACCCGCGCGCCCGGGGATGGGCGCGCTCGAACACTTTCATGAGGGCGGCCGCGTCCACCTCGGTATAGCGCTGCGTGGTCGAGAGCGACGCATGGCCCAAGAGCTCTTGGATCGCACGCAAGTCCCCGCCGCCCGCCAGAAGATGCGTGGCGAAGCTGTGGCGCAGTTTATGCGGCGTCGCGTGCTCGGGCAGGCCGAGCCTGGCGCGCAAGCTCCGCATCCGCTTCTGCACCACCCCAGCCGCCAGGCGCTTGCCGCGCGCGCCCAGGAACAGCGGCGCGGTCTTGCCCCCGGAAAACGGGCACAGCTCGAGATACCGCTCCACCGCCTCGGCCACGGCCGGCAGCACCGGCACCACGCGCTCCTTGCGGCCCTTGCCCAGGACCGTCAGCGTGTCGCCCAGGGGCGCCATGCGCCGCGGCAGACCCAGCGCCTCGGCGATGCGCAGGCCGCAGCCGTAGAGCAGGGTGAACAGCGCCGTGTCGCGCGCGGCGATCCAGGCCGGCGCGTCCTCGCCCGGGTCGTCGATCAGCGCCTCGACCTCCGCGGCGGTCAGCGGCTTGGGCGCCGGGCGCGGCAGCTTCGGCGACTTCACGCGCTGGACCGCGTGATTGGCGGCGTAATGGTTGCGGTCGAGCCAGCGGAACAGGCTCCTGAGGCTCGACAGCGCCCGCGCGTTCGACACATGCGCGACGCCGCGCCCGCGCCGCTCCGCCAGGAACGCGCGCAGGTCGGCCGGACGCAAGGCCTCCAGCATCTTCAGGCCGGGAGCGCCGCCCCGGTGCTTGGCGATGAACCGCAGGAACTCGGCGACGTCGCGGCGATAGGCGTCGGTGGTTCGGGCCGCGGCGCGGCGCTCGGCCGAAAGCCATTCCAGCCACGCCCCGATCGCGCGGCCGGCCCCGGCGTCGGCTACTCCGGCAAATCCAGCCACGAGCGGATCGACAGCGACAGCACCGCGGCCAGGAACACCAGCAGCTCAGTCGCCTGGCCGGGGTGGAAACTGCCGGCGCTGCGCGATCCCAGCGCCAGCATCCCCGGCGGCGTGCGCGGCGAGATGTTGAGCCGCACATAGGCCGCCGAGCGCACCAGCGCCGCGGCCGCGCCGAACACCGCGGCGTGCCCGGTTTCTTCCTCCACCAGGGCCGAATCCTTGCCGCGGCCGATTACGGCCTCGACGTCGCCGGGGTCGAGGATGCGCACGCCGCGCGGCGGCGCCGGCGGCTGGTCGCCCGCCACGCGCTCGACGCACAGCGAGGTCACGTCCACGTCCAGCATCTGCGCCATGTCGTGCGTGACGATGTGAATCATGTGCTCGAAGCTGGGCGAATCGAGTATCGCCAGCACGCAGGCATGCACCCGCGCGGTCGAGGTCATGTTGCCGCGCGTGGCGGTGATCAGCTCGTGCTGCGTGTCCTTGAGCTGCGTCACCTCGCCGCGCAGGCGCTCCAGCATGGCGTGCTGCAAGTCGATCACCCCGTCGCCGTGCTTGCGCCTGGGCGGGCTAAGGGCCGCCAGAAGCTCGGGATGGCGGTTGAGAAAATCGGGATTGGCGTTGAGAAACCGCACCACGTCGTCGGGGCCGACCCCATTGCCGGCGCCGGGCGCGGGAGCGGCGCCGTTGTCGCGCAACGCCTACTCCGCCGCCTGTTTCTTGGCGGCGTCCTCGGTCCCCAGGATCGACTGGCCGGTCTTCTTCCAGTCCTCCAGGAACGCCGCCAGGCCCTTGTCGGTCAGCGGATGGGCGTACATCTGGCGCAGCACTTGGGGCGGCAGGGTGGCGACGTGCGCGCCCATGCGCGCGGCGGCGACCACATGCAGCGGCCCGCGCACGCTGGCCACCAGCACCTCGGTCTTCCACTTGGGATAGGCCTTGTAGATGTCGCAAATGTCCTTGATCAGCTGCATGCCGTCGGTCGCCACGTCGTCCAACCGCCCGACGAAGGGCGAGACGAACGCGGCGCCGGCCTTGGCCGCCAGGATCGCCTGCGCCGCCGAGAAGCACAGCGTCACGTTGACCATCGCCCCGTCGTCCGACAGGCGCTTGCAGGTCTTCAGGCCGTCGCGCGTCAGCGGCACCTTGACCGCGATGTTCTTGGCGATGCGCGCCAGCTTCTGGCCTTCCTTCAGCATCGTTGCGTGGTCGGTCGCGGTCACCTCGGCGCTGACCGGCCCAGGCACGACTTGGCAGATTTCGCGCACCGTGGCGATGAAATCGCGCCCGGTCTTGGCCACCAGCGAGGGATTGGTGGTCACCCCGTCCACCAGCCCGGTCGCGGCCAGGTCGCGGATTTCGTTGATGTCGGCCGTGTCGATGAAGAACTTCATCGCTATCGCCCCGCAACGTGTTGGTCGGCTATCGTCGGTTCGGTCGGGCATAGCGCCGATCCGTGTGGAGAGTCTAGCCCATGCAGTCCCGCCCTGCCAGTTCGGGCCCCGCATCCGGGGCCAAGCGCCGGGTGAAGGTGCTGCTGCCCCTGCCGCTCGACGGCGCCTACGACTACGGCGTTCCGGCCGATTTGCCGGTCGGCGCCGGGGATTTCGTGCTGGTCCCGCTGGGCCGGCGCGAGGAGATCGGCGTGGTGTGGGACGAGGGCGAGGCGGGTCCCGGCTCCATCGCCGAATCGCGCCTGAAGGACATCCAGCACCGCTTCGACCTGCCGCCCTTGCCCGGGGTGGCGCGGCGATTCGTCGATTGGGTGGCGCGCTACACGCTCAATCCGCCGGGGGCGGTGCTGCGCATGACGATGAGCGTCGCCGCCGCATTCGAGCCGCCGCGCACGGTGATCGCCTATCGCCTGGCGGCGGGCGCGCCGCCCCAGGGCTTCAAGCTTACGCTCCAGCGCCGCCGCGTGCTGGCGTTGTCCCAGGCCGGCCCGCCGCGCCCCCTGGCCGAGCTCGCGCGCGAAGCGGGCGTGGGCGTGGCCGTCGCCCGCGCGCTGGCCGATGCCGGCCTTTTGGAAGCGGTCGCGTTGCCGGCGTCGCTGCCGCCGGCGATGCCCGACGGATCGCGCCCCGGCCCGGCGCTGTCAGCGGACCAGCAGGCCGCCGCCGTCGAGCTCAAGGCCCGGGTAGCCAGCGGCGAATACTCGGCCACGTTGCTCGACGGCGTCACCGGCTCGGGCAAGACCGAGGTCTATTTCGAGGCGATCGCCGCGGCGCTGAACGCGGGCCGCCAGGCCCTGGTGCTGCTACCCGAGATCGCGCTGACCGCGCCCTGGCTCGGGCGCTTCGCCGGGCGATTCGGCGCGCCGCCGGTGGAATGGCACTCCGAGCTCTCCTCCAAGCAGCGCCGCTTGAACTGGCGCGCGGCCGGCGACGGCGGCGCACGCGTCGTCGTGGGCGCGCGCTCAGCCCTGTTCCTGCCCTATGCCAGGCTCGGCCTGATCGTGGTGGACGAGGAGCACGACCAGGCCTTCAAGCAGGAGGACGGGGTGATCTACCACGCGCGCGACATGGCGGTGGCGCGCGCGCATCTC
>JBQTIS010000151.1:0-13488 GCA_052387895.1 Rhodospirillales bacterium
GGGCGCAGGCCAGGACCCCAACATCGTCGCCGCGACGCTGCAGGCCGTCACCTCGGCCGCGAACCGGGCGGGAGGATAGGGACTGAGAAAACCACCCAGACACCAAGGCGCCAAGGAAACCCGCCGCGCGGCCATCGGCCGCGGCATCGCCCCCAACTTGGTGTCTTGGCGCCTTGGTGGTTGTCCGGGTTCGGGTTTCCCCGTGCCGCTGCGCCTCCGCGCTTGAACCTTCCGGTTGCCGTGCGATCGGGGTAGAATCCGCCCGATCGACAACCGCCCCGGACGGCCAGCCATGCCTGATTCGCTGTTCCCCCTGCTCGGCGCGCTCGCGGCCATGGGGGCGATCTGGTACCTGTGGTGGTTCATCGGCAGCAACCGCTCGCGCCACCCCGATGTCGCCAATCCCGAGATCGAGCGCGTGCGCTTTCGCATGCTGTTGACCGTGGGCGTCATCGCCGCGGTGGTCGCCGGCATCTTCATGTTCGGATAACCCGCGATGGCCGAATCCGGCGACCCGCTCGGCCTTCTGGCCGGGCTGATCGAGCGCGCGCGCCGCGCCGGGGCCGACGCCGCCGACGCGGTGTTCGCGCAGTCGGCTGCCCTCAGCCACGCGCGCCGCCTGGGCAAGCTGGAAAAGCTGGAGCGCGCCGAATCGAGCGACCTGGGCCTGCGGGTGTTCGTCGGCAGGCGCCAGGCGATCCTCAGCACCACCGACACGGGCGACAAGGCGCTGGGCGAGCTGGCCGAACGCGCCGTGGCGACCGCGCGCGTGGTGCCGGAAGACCCGTTCTGCGGCCTGGCCGACCCCGGGGATGTGATGAAGGCGGCGGCGCCCGATCTGGACCTGGAGGATCCCGGCGAGCCGATGCCGGAGCGGCTGGTCGAGCTTGCGGCGGCGGCCGAGGACGCGGCCATGGCGGTCAAGGGCGTCAGCAACAGCGAGGGCGCGGAAGCGGGTTGGAGCCGCACGCGCATCGCGCTCGCGGCCAGCAACGGCTTCGCCGGCCAGTACGCGACCACCCATCACAGCCTGTCGGTGGCGGTGCTGGCGGGCGGCGGCACGGGCATGGAGCGCGACTACGACTACTGCACCTGCGTTCACGGGCGCGACATGGACGATGCGGCCAAGCTGGGAAGGACGGCGGGCGAGCGCGCGGTCAAGCGGCTGAACCCGCGCAAGGCCGATACCGCGGCGGTGCCGGTGCTGTTCGACCGGCGCGTCGCCGGCGGCCTGCTGGGGCATCTCGGCGGCGCGATCAACGGCGCGGCGATCGCGCGCGGCACCAGTTTCCTGAAAGACAAGCTGGAAATGCCGGTGTTCCGCCGCGGGATCGACGTGATCGACGACCCGCACCGAAGGCGCGGCCTGCGCTCGAAGCCGTTCGACGCCGAGGGCATCGCCAACAAGCGCCGGGCGGTGATCGCGGACGGGCGGCTCACCACCTGGCTGCTCGACCTGCGCTCAAGCCGGCAGTTGAAGCTCGCCAGCACCGGCCACGCCGCGCGCGGCACCGGCGGGCCGCCCGGCCCCTCGCCCACCAACCTCTATCTCGAGGCCGGACACGTGACGCCCCGGGAGCTGATGGAGGACATCAGGCAGGGCTTTCTCGTCACCGAGCTGATGGGCATGGGCGTCAACGGCGTGACCGGCGACTACAGCAGGGGCGCCACGGGCTTTTGGATCGTGGACGGCGAGCCGGCCTATCCGGTCAGCGAAGTGACCATCGCCGGCAACTTGAAAGGCATGTACCTGAACCTCTACCCCGCCAACGACCTCGAGTTCCGCCGCGGCACCGACGCGCCGACCGTGCGGATCGAAGGCATGACCGTGGCGGGGAAGTGACGGCGCCTGAACAACCGGCACGCCACGTCATCCGCCACTCCCCTTAGCCGTCATGGCCGGACTTGTTCCACGGCTGTCCGGTTAAGCGCAGAGAGTGCCCGGTAATGTAACACCGTCATCGCCGGGCTTGTCCCGGCGATCCACGTCGCCAGGCCGCGATAGCCTTTCCCAACCAAGGCTCGACCCTCTCGCCCGCGATTTGCCGCTGCCGCGACGTGGATGCCCGGCTCAAGGCTTGTCCTTGGGCCGGCCTTCGGCCGGACCCGAGGGCCGGGCATGACGAAGAATGGGCTGGAGCGGAGTGTTTCTACACCCCCGCCGTGAACTCGGCGATCAGGAAGTCCACCACCTTGACCAGCGCCTCTTTCTCCGACGCGCCTGACTTGAGCGCGTCGTTGAAAACCGCGAGCTGGCGGTGGGCCGAGGTGCCGCGCTTGAGAATATCGCGCGCCGACCGCACCTCCGCCTCGCAGCCGAAATCGCGCGCGTCCTCGGCCAACAGCTCGACGATCTCCTCGAGCAGGCTGGGATAGGGCACGATCTCGCCCTTGCCGAAATCGACCAACCCCTCGTCGGTGCCGTAGCGCTGGGCGCGCCAGCGGTTCTCCTCGATCAGCATGTTGGCGTATTGCCGCCAGCGCTGGTTCGAGCGCCTGAGGCGCCACAGCATCGACAGCAGGCAGCGGTAGAGCGCGGCGATGGCGATCGCGTCGTCGAGCCGCGAGCACGAGTCGGGCACGCGCATTTCGAGGGTCGGAAAGCGCGCCGAGGGGCGCACGTCCCACCACAGCTTGGTGGCGTCGCCGATGAGGCCGGCGCGCACCAGCATGGCGACGTGGCGATGGTATTCGCCCCAGCTGTCGAACCGCTCGGGCAGGCCGGTGCGCGGCAGCTCCTTGAACACGCTGACGCGGTAGGACTTGAGCCCCGTGTCGCGCCCGCGCCAGAACGGCGAGGAGGTGCTGAGCGCCAGCAGATGCGGCAGGAAGTAGCTGACCTGGTTCATCAGGTCGATGCGCAGGTCGTCGTTCTCGACGCCGACATGCACGTGCATGCCGCACACCATCAGCCGGCGCCCGACGGCGGCCAGGTCGCGCGCCAGCGCCACGTAGCGCTCTTTCTCGGTCGCGCGCTGGCTTTCCCAGACCGCGAAGGGATGCAGGCCCGCGGCGATCGGGGCGAGGCCGTGCCGCGCCGCCACTTCGGCCACCGTGCGCCTGAGCCGCGCCAGGTCGGCCCGCGCCTCGGCCATCGTGGCGCAGGGCCGCGTCGCCACCTCGATCTGCGCGCGCAGGAACTCGGGCATCACCTGGCCTTCGAGCAGCGCTTCGCATTCCTTCATCATCGCCGGCGGCGGGTCGGGCGCCAGGTCGCGGGTGTTCGCGTCGACCAGCAGGTATTCCTCTTCCATGCCCACGGTGAAGCTGGGGCGCTGCGTGATCGGCGGCGGGGCGGGCGCGGCGGCGGAGGCGGATTTGGGATCGGTCATCGCGTGCTCCCGCTAGGCGCCCAGGCGCCGATAGAGCTTCGGGTCGGCCAGAATCGGCGCCAGCGCATCGCTTAAGACCGCCGCCCAATGCTCGGCGCCCCCGTGGGTGTCGATCAGGTCCTGGCGGATCTCGATCATGACATGCGGCAGCCCCCGGTCGCAGGCGTGCAGGTGGATGCTCTTGCCGGCCTGGCCGCGGCCGGAATAGGGCTTGTTGTCGCCCACGCACACGCCGGCGCATGCGGCCAGGTTGGCCATCAGCGGTTCGGCGATGCGCAAGTCCCGGTCGTGCAGCACGCCGACATGCCAGGGCCGCTCGACGCCGTCCATCACCGGGGTGCAGGAATGGATCGAGATCACCGCCGGCACGCAGGCCCGGGCGTGGAACCGGCCGATCGCGGCGTCGACCGCGCCGTGATAGGGATCGAACAGCTCGCGCTTGCGGCGCGCGGCCTCCATGGCAGAAAGGCCGCGATTGCCGGGCACGCGCACGCCGTCGCTGACCCGGGGGATCGACTGCTTCGTGCCGGGCACGCGGTTGCAGTCGATCACCAGGCGCGAATACCCGCTCAACACCGCCGGCGCGTCGAAGCGCCTGGACAAATGCCGCGTCACCTCGGCCGCGCCGATGTCCCAGCCGATATGGCGCATCAGCACGGCCTCGTCGAGGCCGAGATTGCCGAGAGCGCGCGGCACGGCGCGGCTGGCGTGATCGCAAATGAGCAGGAACGGCGCGCGGCCTACGGGATTCAACACCTCGAAGGGCGGCGGGTCGCCGGCGCGCAGCAGGGGCCGGAGCGGGATCATGGCGCGCCGTGATAGCGCCTGCCGTCGGGCCGTGGCAAGCGGCAGACCTTCACACCAGCCTGCCGTCGGGCGTGAACCGGGCCTGGCGGTCCTCGATCTCGATCACCCACAGATCGGGGTCGCGCTTGACCTGGCGCTCGACATAGGCGTCGGACACGGTTTCGGCCACCGGGTCCGCGCCGGTGCCGCGCATCCAGGCGGCCTGGCCGTCGGGCGTGCGGGTCTGGGTCCACACCGTCACCCCCGCCTCGAAGCGGTTGACCTTCAGCAGCATCGCGCCGCGCTCCTCGTCGCCCCGGCGCGCCACCACGGCGGAAAGCCCGGCGAACGAGCAGCGCCGCACCAGCGCCTGCACCACCAGGCGCGTCGCCAGCCGCGAGTCGGTCATTGCGCGGGGAAAAGCTACTCCGCCGCCTGGCGCGGGGCGGCGGGCGCCAAGTAGCGGGCCATCAGCTCGGCCTCTTTTGCTTTCGCCTCGGCCAGGTGGCGCGCCTTGACGTGGCCGAAGCCCCGGATGTGCTCGGGCAGCGAGGCGATCTCGACCGCGAGCGCGTGATTGTCGTGGCTAAGGCCGGCCAAGAGCGCGTCCAGGGTCCGCTCGTATTCCTGGATCAGCCGGCGCTCGGTCCGGCGCTCCTCGCCGTAGCCGAAGATGTCGAACGCCGTGCCGCGCAAGCCCTTGAGCTTCGCCAGCAAGCGAAAGGCCCCGAGCATCCACGGCCCGAACTCCATCTTCTTGGCCTCGCCCGTGGCGGCATCCCTGGGCGCGACCAGCGGCGGGGCGAGATGGAACCTGAGCCTGTAGTCGCCGTCGAAATTGGCGCGGACCTTTGCCATGAACGCCGGGTCCGCGTAAAGGCGCGCCACTTCGTACTCGTCCTTGTAGGCGAGCAGCTTGAAATAGTATTTCGCCACCGCCATGGCGAAGCCTGCCATGCCCTTGGCGCGCTCGGACTCCGCGCGCTGCGCGCGCACCACCAGGTCCTTGTAGCGCCGCGCCAGCGCGGCGTCCTGGTAGCCGGTCAGGAACTCGATGCGCCTTGCCACCACGTCTTCCAGCGTCTGGGCGATGTCGGGCCGGGCCATCGCCAGGGGCGTGACCGGCGCCGCGGCGCGCTCGACGCCCGCCAGGTCGTGCGCTGCTCGGCGGCCCCAGCGGAACGCCGATTTGTTGGCCTCGACCGCCACGGCGTTGAGCTCGATCGCGCGCAGGATCGAGGCTTCGGCCAGCGGCACCAAGCCGCGTTGCCAGGCGAAGCCCAGCATGAACGGGTTGGTGGCGATGCTGTCGCCGATCAGCGCGGTCGCCAGCCGCGTGGCGTCGACGAAATCGGCGCGGTCCCTGCCCACGGCCGCAGCGATGGCGTCGATCATGGCGCGGGCCGGGAACTGCAGGTCGGGATTGCGGGTGAACTCGCCGGTCGTGGTTTCGTGGCTGTTGATCACGGCCGCGGTGGAGCCGCGCTCCATCTTGGCCAGGCCGTCGAACGACGCCGCCACCACCAGGTCGCAGCCCAGCACCAGCCGCGCGCCGCCCGCGGCCACGCGCACGGCGTGGATGTCCTCGGGCTTCGCGGCCAGGCGCACATGCGAGACCACCGCCCCGCCCTTTTGCGCCAGGCCGGTCATGTCGAGCACCGAGCAGCCCTTGCCCTCGAGATGCGCCGCCATGCCGAGCAGCGCGCCGACCGTCACCACCCCGGTGCCGCCCACGCCCGTGACCAGAATCCCGTATGGCCGGTCGAGCGCGGGGATCGCCGGCACGGGCAAGTCGCCCAGTTGCTGTCCGATCGGGCCCTCCTCGCCGGCCTTGAGCCGGGCGGGCTTGCGCAAGCCCCCGCCCAGGCCCCTGACGGAGCGGGGGCCGACGCCGGTGACGCCGGACAAAACCATGGTGCACGAGGACTGCTCGATCGCGCGCTTGCGCCCGAACTCGGTTTCCAGCGGCACGACGCTGAGGCAGTTCGACTTGACGCCGCAATCGCCGCAGCCCTCGCACACCAGGTCGTTGATGAAGGCGCGCTTGGGCGGGTCGACCATCAGCCCGCGCTTGCGCCGGCGGCGCTTCTCGGCCGCGCAGGTCTGGTCGTAGACGATGGCGGTGACGCCGGGTATCTCGCGCAGCGTCCTTTGCAGGCTGTCCAGCGCGTCGCGGTGATGCACGGTGACGCCCTGGGCGAAATCCGCGCCCGCGGGATACTTGTCGGGCTCGTCGGTCACCACCACGACCTTCTTCACCCCCTCGCCGTAGAGCTGGTGGGTGATGCCGGCCACGTCGAACTTGGCGTCGTTGCGCTGGCCGCCGGTCATGGCCACGGCGTCGTTGAACAGCAGCTTGTAGGTGATGTTGACGCCCGCGGCGACCGCCATGCGCACGGCCAGGATGCCGGAATGGATGTAGGTGCCGTCGCCGAGGTTGGCGAACACGTGCTTCTCGTCGGTGAACGGCGCCTGGCCGACCCAGGGCACGCCCTCGCCGCCCATCTGGGTGAAGGTGGCGGTCGAGCGGTCCATCCACTGCGCCATGTAGTGGCAGCCGATGCCGGCCAGCGCCCGGCTGCCCTCGGGCACCTTGGTCGAGGTGTTGTGCGGGCAGCCCGAGCAGAAATAGGGGACGCGCTTGATCTGCTGGCGCGGTTCGGCGAGCGCCTTTTCCTTTTCTGCCAGGAACGCCAAGCGCTTCTGGATGCGCTCGGAGGTGTGGAACCGGGCGATGCGCTGGGCGACGACGCGGGCGATGCGCGCGGGGGTGAGCTCGTCGGTCGAGGGCAGGATCCAGTTGCGCTCCTCGTCGAACTTGCCGATCACGCGCGGGCGCACGTCCTCGCGCCAGTTGTAGAGCTGCTCCTTCAGCTGGTTCTCGATGACCGCGCGCTTTTCCTCGACCACCAGGATCTCTTCCAGCCCCTCGGCGAAGCGGCGTACGCCCTCGCGCTCCAGGGGCCAGGTCATGCCGACCTTATAGACCGTGAGCCCGATATCGGCGGCGTGCGCCGCGTCGATGCCCAAATCCTCCAGCGCCTGCATGACGTCGAGGTACGACTTGCCGGCCGTGACGATGCCGAACCGGCGCTTGGGGCTGTCGATCGCCGTGCGGTTCAGGTTGTTGGCGCGGGCGAAGGCGAGCGCGGCGTAGAGCTTGTGCTTGTGCAGCCGCATCTCCTGGTCCAGCGGCTGGTCGGGCCAGCGGATGTTGAGGCCGCCCGCGGGCATGTCGAAATCGTTGGGCGTGACGATGGCGATGCGGCCCGGATCGACCGTGACCGAGGCCGAGCTGTCCATGGTCTCGGCGATGGTCTTCATCGCCGCCCAGCAGCCGGAGAAGCGCGACAGCGCCCAGCCGTAGACGCCGAGGTCGAGGATGTCCTGCACGTTGCTGGGGTTCAGCACCGGGATCATCGCGTCCATGAAGGCGTATTCGCTTTGGTGCGCCAGCGTGGACGACTTGCAGGTGTGGTCGTCGCCCGCCAGCAGCAGCACGCCGCCATGCGGCGAGGAGCCGGCGTTGTTGCCGTGCTTGAACGCGTCGCCCGAGCGGTCGACGCCCGGGCCCTTGCCGTACCAGATCGCGAACACGCCGTCGTATTTGGCGCCGGGGAACAGCGCGGTCTGCTGGCTGCCCCACACCGCGGTCGCCGCCAGCTCCTCGTTGATGCCGGCGCGGAAATGGATGTGGTTCCGCTTCAGGAACCTGCGCGCCGACCACAGCGCCAGGTCGAAGCCGCCCAGGGGCGAGCCGCGATAGCCGGAGATGAAGCAGGCGGTGTTCAAGCCCGCGGCGACGTCGCGCTGGCGCTGGATCATGGGCAGGCGCACCAGGGCCTGGGTGCCGGTCAGGTAAACCCGGCCGCGGTCCAGCGCGTATTTGTCGTCCAGGCTGACGCTGTTCAGGCCCGCCGTATCTGGCTTTACCGCGGCGACCATCGTCTCCCACCCCCCGCGATCTTGAAGCTTCCCCGCGAGGGCCAAGGTAATATTAGTACCCGGCCCTGACAACGTGCGGCCGGGCCGGCCGCGGCGAAAACAGGAAGCTTGCGCCGGGCAGGGCCGGAGCCGGCGAATCCTTGCCGGCGGCGGGGGCCGAATCGGCTGAAAATGTCGGTGATTTCGGGCCGGAAGGCGGCTATACGAAGCCGCGCCTTGCTCCAGGGAATTGCATGACCGTCCTCGTCACCGGCGTCGCCGGGTTCATCGGGCACTTCGTCGCCCTCGCCCTTTTGGCGCGCGGCGAGCGCGTCTTGGGCATCGACAACCTCAACGATTACTACGACGTGCGGCTGAAGCAGGCGCGCCTCAGGCGCTTCGAGGGCCGCAACGGCTTCACGTTCAGGAAGCTCGACATCGCCGACCACCGCGCCGTCATCGCGCTCAAGGACGAGTTCAAGGACATCGACCGCATCGTGCATCTGGCGGCGCAGGCGGGCGTGCGCTATTCGCTGGTCAATCCCTTCGCCTACATGGACGCCAACGGCACCGGGCATCTGGCGATGCTGGAATTCGCGCGCCATCTCAAGGGCCTGAAGCACATGGTCTATGCCTCGTCCTCCAGCGTGTACGGCGCCAACACCAAGCTGCCGTTCTCGGTCGAGGACCCGACCGACCGGCCGATCTCGATCTACGCCGCGACCAAGAAGGCGTGCGAGCTGATGAGCCGATCCTACGCCCATCTCTACCGCACCAAGCTGACGGGCCTGCGATTCTTCACGGTCTATGGGCCGTGGGGGCGGCCGGACATGGCGGCGTTCCTGTTCGCCGAGCGCATCACCCGGGACGAGCCGATCCAGGTGTTCAACAACGGCGACATGAGGCGCGACTTCACCTATATCGACGACATCGTGACGGGGGTGCTGGCGGCGCTGGACCGTCCGCCCCCGGATGGAGGGCCTGCCGAGCCGCCGCACCGCGTCTACAACCTGGGCAACCACCGCAGCGAGAAGCTGCTCGACTTCATCGCCATCCTGGAGCGCGAGCTGGGCCGCAAGGCGAAACTGGAAATGAAGCCGATGCAGCCGGGCGACGTGAAAGAGACCTATGCCGACATCGCCTTGAGCGAGCGCGACCTCGGCTTCAAGCCCACGACGCCGATCTCCGTCGGCCTGCCCCGGTTCGTGGAGTGGTACCGGGAATACCACGGGAAGAAATGATCCTTACGCCCCCAGATCGGAAAGGAAGCTCCGGCGCCACTGCGCGGCGTCCTGGGTGTTGACGCGGCTCCACATCGCCTGCCAGCGCGCCTTGCGCTCCTCCAGCTTCATCTTGAGCGCGAGGTCCAGCGCCTCGGCCGTCGCGTCGGCGTCGAACGGGTTGACCACCAGCGCCGTATCCAGTTCGTGCACCGCGCCGGCGAAGGCCGACAGCACCAGCACGCCCGGATCGTGCGGGTCCTGCGCGGCCACGAATTCCTTGGCCACCAGGTTCATGCCGTCGCGCAAGGGGGTCACGAGTCCGACCCGCGCGATGCGGAAATAGCCGGCGAGCGTGGCGCGCGGCGTGGCGCGCGTGATGTAGCGCAGCGGCGTCCAGTCGACCGTGCCGTAGCGGCCATTGATGGCGCCGGACATGCGGTCGAGGTCGCGCCGGATCGCCCTGTATTGCGGCACGTCGTCGCGCGAGCGCGCGGCGATCTGAAGATACGTCACGCGCGAGCGGTATTCCGGCCGGCGGGCCAGCAGGCGGCCATAGGCCTCGAACCGGTTGGGCAGGCCCTTGGAATAGTCCAGCCGGTCCACGCCGACGATCAGGGCCCGGCCGGTGAGGCTCTGGCGCAGTCGGCCGGCCTCTGTGCCCCGCGCGCTTTCAGTCGCCGTCGCGGCGAAGGCGGCGGTGTCGATGCCGATGGGATAGTGGGCGAACCGCACGTTGCGGCCGTCGGCGGCGATGCGGCCGTCGCCGTCGGCCGAAAGCCCTAGAAGCTCGGCGTGGCAGTCCAGCAGGTTGCGCAGGTCGCGCCGGGTCTGCACGCCGACGAGGTCGTAGGCGGTGAAAGTCCGCAGCAATTCGGGTCCGCCCGGCAGGACCGCGAACATGCTGGGCGGAACGAACGGCACGTGCAGGAAGAATCCTATGGCGTTTCGTACGCCCAGGTCCCGCAGCATCCCGCCCAGCGGAATCAGGTGGTAGTCATGCACCCAAATCACGTCGTCGGGCTTGAGCAGGGGTCTCAACGCCGCTGCGAAGGCGCGGTTGACGTCGAAATAGGCCTGATACAGCGACCGGTCGAAATCCATCAACCCCATGCGGAAATGCAGCAGCGGCCACAGCGTCGAGTTGGCGAAACCGACGTAGTATTTTTCGTAGTCCTTCTTGCCCAGGTCGAGCGTGGCGTAGGTGACGCCGTGCGCGCGGCGGATTTGCGGCTTGGCCGGGGTTGCGTCGTTGACCTCGCCGCTCCAGCCGAACCAAAGGCCGCCGATAACCGCGTCGCTGAGCGCGGCCGCGAGCCCGCCGGCGCGCGCGCCGCGGTCCGCGGGCGACGGCACACGGTTGGACACAAGCACTAAGCGCGCCACAACCCGTCCTCCCAGCTGTGGCTCAAGCGCATGGCCGAGACGATGAGCCCGACCAGCGAATAGGTCTGCGGGAAATTGCCCCAGAGCTGGCCGGTCGCAGGCGCTACATCCTCGGACAAAAGACCGAGATGGTTGCGGAACGCGAGCGTGTGCTCGAAGATCGCGCGGGCCTTGTCTTTCATGCCGGCGGCGGCCAACGCGTCAATATACCAATAGGTGCAGACCAGGAACGCGGTCTCGGGCAGGCCAAAATCGTCGGCCGTGTCGTAGCGGTAGACCATCCCCTCGCGCAGCAACGCGGCCTCCAGCGCCTGCAGCGTGGCGAGAAAACGGGGATCGCCAGCCGGCACGATGCCGATTTCGTGCAGCAGCAGCAGCGAGGCGTCGAGGCCGCTGTCGCCCGCTGCGTCGTCGAGCGCCGCGGTGAATGAGTTCTTGCTCTTGCTCCAGGCGCGTTCGAGAATTTCGTTCCGCAGCGCTTCGCCGGCGTCGGTCCAATGCCGGCGCTCATCCTCCTCGCCCAAGCGCTTGGCGATCCGCCGCAGCATGTTGACGCCGGCCCAGCACATGGCGGCCGAGAAGGTGTGGACGCGTGCCCGGCCGCGGTATTCCCAGATGCCGGCATCCGGCGTCAACGCAGCCTTGATCGCGCGCCGGCCGACCACGGCAAGCTGGCGGTAGAGCCCGATGTCGCCGGGAAGCGGCAGGCGCTGGTCGAAGAACATCTGCCCCGCCGCCAGAATCACCGAGCCGAAAATGTCGTTCTGCACCTGCGCGGCAGCGGCATTGCCCACTCGCACCGGACCCATGCCAAGAAATCCTTTTAGATGCGGCGTCTCGTGCTCGGTCGTGGGCGAACCCGGCACGATGGGATAAAGCGGCGCGAACGGGCGGTCTTCTCCGCCCAGCACGGCGTTGAGCAGATAACGGACGTATTCTTCCATCGTCTTGGTCGCGCCCAGCCGATTGAGGGCGTGCACCGTGAAATAGGCGTCGCGCAGCCAGCAGAAGCGGTAGTCCCAGTTGCGACCGCTTCCCGGCGCTTCGGGGATCGAGGTGGTGAGCGCCGCCACGATGCCGCCCGATTCCTCGAACGCGCACAGCTTGAGGGTGACCGCGGCGCGGATTACCGCCGCCTGCCATTCGAACGGTACGTTGAGGAACCGCGTCCAGTCCTGCCAATAGTCGACTGTCTTTTCGATGAAATCGCGCGCCACCGCGTGTGGGGCTTCGGCCACGGTCTCGTCGGGCCCGATCAGCAGCGCGCCGGGCCGATCAAGCATGAACTCAGCCTCCTGCGCCAAGTACGATACCGGCAGGTCCGTGGTCACCCGCAGGCTCGAGCCCGAAGCGACATAGCGCAAGTGGTTGCTGCCCAGCCTAACGTCGGGCGCCTCGGCGCCGTAGCCGAACCGCGGCCGGATACGCAGGCGTATGCGCGGCCGCCCGTCCATCGGCGCGATGCGCCTGACCAGCATCGGCGGGCGGAAGATGCGACCGAACTGCTTGAAGCGCGGCGCCAGATCAATGATCGCAAGCTTGGCGCCGTCGCGATCGGTCAGCACGGTTTCGAGCACAGCCGAATTTCGCAGGTAACGCTGCTCGTACGAAGCCTGGTTGGCGAGCTCGATGTCCATGAACCCGCCCGTGGGCTCGGTCCCGTCCACCAGCGCCGAAAACAGCGGATCGCCGTCCAGCCGCGGGTAGCAGAACCACACGTGGCGCCCGTTCGGGTTCACCAGGCTTGCGACGTTGCAATTGCCGATGACGGCCAGGTCCAGGTGCTTCACGCGGACGATTTTGCCTGCAAAACCCGAACTATATCTACCAGCCATTCGCGGACCTGGACGGCGCCCGCGGGAAAGTACAGGTGTACGTTAAGTCCGTGCCCACCTAACGCACGGGCGGCACGGAATCCGTCCTCGTCGGTAACATCGTCGCCCACGAACACCGGCACGCGGCCTTTGAACGGGAATTCGCGCATCAGTCGATGTACGGCCCAACCCTTGTTCACCGCGAGCGGCCGAATTTCGATCAGCCGGCTACCGGGCAAGGCGGCGAACCCGGACCCGCGGGCCGCCAACGCCGTCGCGGCGGTGCATACTGCCGCCTCGGCCTCCGGCGCCTGACGAAAATGTACCGCGATACCGGCCGACTTTTGCTCGACCACTACACCGCGATGGGCTTGCGCCAGGGCGGCCATCTCATCGCGCCAGCCCCTCGGCACCGGCGGCAGGCCGGGTTCCACCTCAAGCGCGCCCGATGGCAGGCGCAACGCAGCGCCGTGCTCGCCGGCCGCAACTCCGTGCCATGGCTTGAGAAGTTGGTCCAGCACGTCGATCGAGCGGCCGCTGACCAGCGCCAGCGCGCCACCCAGCGCGGCGTCGATCCCGGCTAGCAGCGACGCGAGATCCGCCGGGATACTCACCAAGTCGGGACGTGGAGCGATGTCGACCAGCGTGCCGTCGAGATCGAGGAACAGCGCCCAGTTCGGCGCGGGCACGGGCGGGGCTGGAAGCCCGGCAGTATCCGTCTTCATGCCCCCAGCGCCGCCATCGTCGTTCGCTTGACGCCCGCGCCCAGCATGTCGGCCCAGGCCCGGGCCAGCGAGCCGCCGATGTCGATCGCGCGGCAGGCGTCTTCCACCACCACCGTCTCGAACCCCCCGCGCGCCGAGTCCACCGCCGACCAGGCGACGCAGAAATCGGTGGCCAGCCCGGCGAGGTACACGCGCGCGAGCCCGCGCTGGCGCAGATAGCCGACCAGGCCCGTCGGCGTCTTGCGGTCGGCCTCGAAGAACGCGGAGTAGCTGTCGATGCCGGCATGATAGCCCTTGCGGA
>JBQTIS010000152.1:0-3477 GCA_052387895.1 Rhodospirillales bacterium
TTCGTGTTCTCGAAGATCGTGCCGACCAACACGGAGAACCGATACCCCGCCCCAGGCGCGCACTGGTAGCACTGCCAATGGAAGGGCTTGGTGGAAACGTCATGGGCATTGTCCCCGCCACAGCGCGGGCAGCGCACGCCCAAAGGCCACCTGTGGCGCATCAAGTACGCTTTGCAGGCATCTTCGTCGGGGAACAGCTCGTCGAACTGCCCGATGGTCATTTGGTGGATGCGCTTCTTGCTGGCCATGACGGCTCTCCCCTCAACGTAGGAGAACCCTACCATGCTTGACCGTACCAGTCAAGTAGTGCATAATCGCCAAAGCAAAGGAGAACAACGACATTGATCGCTGGCGGGTATTTCAGGAACGCGTCACAAAAATGGACTCTGATCTGGAGATCATGCTGAATGGAGTGAGCTTCGATGGCTGCCGCAACGTAGTTGGTGGGATTGTATTATTGGAGGCAAAAGGGCCGGGGTTCGCTGAAAAACTGGAAGAAGACGGGGACTTTCCGTTTTGGTACGATGGCAGGAGAAAATTGGCAATCCAAATGAAGAAGCAATCGATCGCAGCGGGAAAAAATCGTGTTGAATGGCATGTTGCTGAGAAACAAATAATTCCGTTTTTAACATGGCTTGCAGAAAAACTTGAGTGCGGCAATATCGACGTGATGGATGCGTCGGATACCGATACGGTCGCGCCATGAGTTTCGATATTTATGTTAGCGCCTTCGAAGACGAGGATTCCTACAAAATTCCGATTGCGACTCTCCGTCGGCGGTTCGGCAAGCATATCAAGAGCGAGAGCGGTCCGGTCTGGCGAATAGGCTTTGCCGATGAGCCGGGCGAGTCTGATGTTTACGTTGATATTGGCGAGACGACGACCGGGTTTGCGGTTGGTAGGCCGCCTAATTCCTTAGAATTCTGGGAGATCATCGCTGGCATATTGCGGGATTTGCCTTGTGCGTTGTATTGGCCAACAACGGATGAGGTAGCGGTCATGGGGAGCCTGGACTTGCTTCGTCATTTGCCCAAGAGCTTCATTGAGAAGATGGGCATCCCCTTCGTCTCCACCGACCCCGAGCGAATCCGGCGGTATGTCTGGGAGAATTCTTGAAGTGCGGGGCGTAGCGCCGCCGCGCTATGTCTTTTCCTCCCGCCGCTTCTCCCTCAGCTTGTCCCAGTATTCCAGGCGCTTCTTGATCTCGCGCTCGAAGCCGCGCTCGGCCGGGTGGTACAGCCGCTGGCGCGCCATGCCTTCCGGGAAATAGTCCTGGCCCGAGAACGCGTCGTCGGCGTCGTGGTCGTATTCGTAGCCCTTGGCGTAGCCCAGTTCCTGCATCAGCCGGGTCGGCGCGTTGAGGATGTGCTTGGGCGGCATCAGCGAGCCGGTCTCGCGCGCCAGGCGCTGGGCGCTGCCGAACGCTTCATAGGCCGCGTTGGATTTCGGCGCGGTGCCGAGATAGATCGCGAGCTGCGCCAGCGCCAGCTCCCCTTCCGGGCTGCCCAGCCGCTCGTAGGTGTCCCAGGCCGCCAGCGCCTGCACCAGCGCCTGGGGATCGGCCAGGCCCACGTCCTCGACCGCGAACCGCACCAGGCGCCGGGCGATGTAAAGCGGGTCCTCGCCGCCCGCGAGCATGCGCGCCAGCCAATACAGCGCCGCGTCGGCATCCGAGCCGCGCAGCGATTTGTGCAGCGCGCTGATCAGGTTGTAGTGGCTTTCCTGCGCCTTGTCGTAAAGCGGCATGCGCCGCTGCACCTGCCGGATCAGCGCCTTGGGATCGAGCATCCGGCCCGCCGGCAGCTGGAACAGCATCTCGGCCATGTTGAGGAGATACCGCCCGTCGCCGTCGGCCAGGCTTTTCAGCGCCGCGCGGGCGTCGGCGTCGAGCGGCAGCTGGCGGCCCTCCGCGGCCTCGGCCTTGGCCAGCATCGTCTCCAGCGCCGCGTCGTCGAGTCGGTTCAGCACGAACACCTGGCAGCGCGACACCAGCGCGCCGATCAGCTCGAAGCTGGGGTTCTCGGTGGTGGCGCCGATCAGCGTCACCGTGCCGTCCTCGACCACGGGCAGGAACGCGTCCTGCTGCGCGCGGTTGAAGCGGTGGATCTCGTCGACGAACAAAAGCGTGCCGCGGCCCATCGCCCGGCGCTCCCTGGCGCGGTCGAACACCTTGCGCAGGTCGGCGACGCCCGAAAACACCGCCGACAGCGGCTCGAACTCGAGATCCACCACCTCGGCCAACAGGCGCGCGATCGTGGTCTTGCCGCAGCCCGGCGGGCCCCACAGGATCATCGAGGCCAGCCGCCCGCGCCGGGCCATGCGCCCGATCGGCCCCTCGGGCCCCAGCACATGGTCCTGGCCCACCACCTCGTCGAGCGTTTTGGGCCTCAAGCGGTCGGCCAGCGGCCGCGGGGCCTGGGATTGGAACAGCGTCACCGCGAGGCGCCCGGGCCGGCGCTCATCCCGGCAGCGTCGCGGTCATCACACGCTCGCCCCGGCGCACGGTGATTTTCCAGCCCGGCGCGGGCTGCGACAGCGCCCGGCGCAGCTCGCCCACGTCGTGCACGCGCGCGTCGTTGATCTCGACGATGAAGTCGCCGGGCCGCAGCCGCAGGCGCTGGGCGCGCGAGTTGCCCTTGATCTCGACCACCACCACGCCGTTTTGGCCGGTGTCCATGCTCAGCTCCACCGCCAGGGCCGGCGACATGTTGGCGACCACCGCGCCCGAAAGCGGACCGGCGCCCTTGATTTCGGTGGTCTCGCGCGGCGGCATCTCGGGCGGGGCCGCCAGCGGCAGGCGCAAGGCGACCGGACGGCCCTGGCGCATGACCGTCAGCGCGGCCGCGCCGCCGGCGGGCTTGGTGGCGACGCGGAAGCGCAGCGCCTGGGGGTCGTCGACTTCCAGCCCGTCGACGGCGACGATCACGTCGCCCGCTTTCACCCCGGCCCGGTCGGCGGGTCCCCCGGGATGCACGCTGTCCACCAGCACGCCCACGGGAAGGGCGAGGCCCAAAGTTTCGGCGATCTCGGCGGTCACGCGCTGGCCCGAGGCGCCGAGCCACGGCCTGACCGGCCGGTGCCCGGTCGCCACCGCCGCCACCACCGTGCGCACCATGTTGGCGGGGATGGCGAAGCCGATGCCGTGCGAGCCGCCGGAACGCGAGAAGATCATGGTATTGATGCCGACGAGGCGACCCGCCGTGTCGACCAGCGCGCCGCCGGAATTGCCGGGATTGATCGCCGCGTCGGTCTGGATGAAGAAACGGTAGTCGGAAATCCCGACCGTGGTGCGCGCCAGCGCCGAGACGATGCCGCTGGTGACGGTCTGGCCGACGCCGAAGGGATTGCCGATCGCGAGCACCAGGTCGCCGACCTCGAGCTGGTCCGAATTGGCGAGCGCGATGAACGGCAGCGGGCCGGCGGCCTTGTCGATGCGCAGGACCGAGAGGTCGGCCTTGTCGTCGCTGGCCATGAGCT
>JBQTIS010000153.1:0-12437 GCA_052387895.1 Rhodospirillales bacterium
GGTCGCGCCCATGTTCGCGCGCGCGGCCCGGCGCGCCGGCGCCGACATCCGCGAACATACCGAGGCGACCGGGGTCGCGCGCGACGCCGGCGGCTTCATCCTCGAAACGCGAACCGGGCCCGCCTGCCGCGCGCGCGTGCTGGTCAACGCCGCGGGCGCGTGGGGAGGCGGGATCGCGGCATGGCTCGGCGAGAATTTTCCGGTCGCCCCGCGCGGCCCGACCATGAGCGCGACCGAACCGCTGCCCTATTTCATCGTCCCCAACATGGGGGTGATGGATGGCCTCTATCTCCGCCAGATTCCCCGCGGCAACGTGCTGTTCGGCAGCGGGCAGGGGCCGGTCGACCTCGCTGGGCGGCGCGCGCGGCCCCAGGCCGAGCTGACCCTGCGCGCGGCGCGCCTGCTGCTCGACGCCGTGCCGGGCCTGAAATCCGCCCAGGTGATCCGCAACTGGACCGGGATCGAGGGCTATATGCCCGACGACAAGCCGGTTTTGGGCCCGAGCGCCAAAACGCCAGGCCTGATCCACTGCTTCGGCTTCTCGGGCCACGGCTTCCAGTTGGGGCCCGGCGCCGGGGCGGTGGTGGCGGAACTGGCGCTCGACGGAAAGACACCGACCGATATTTCTGGCCTGTCGCCGGGGCGGTTCAAGCCGTCTTCACCGTCTTGATCTTCCCGATCACCGCCTTGGCGATCGCCGCGGTGCCGTCGCGCCCGCCGATCTCGCGCGGCCTCAAGGCCCCGCCGCGATAGGCGGCGTCGACCGCGCGCTCGAGCACGCGGGCGGCAGTCGCGCAGGCCTCGACCCCGTGGCGCTCGCCCAGCCAATCCAGCATCAGCGCGGCGGAAAGGAACATGGCCGTGGGGTTGGCCACGCCCTTGCCGGCGATGTCGGGCGCGGTGCCGTGGCTGGGCTGGAACACGGCGTGGCGGTCGCCGATATCGGCCGACGGCGCCATGCCCATGCCGCCGATCAGCCCCGCGGCCAGGTCCGAGACGATGTCGCCGAACTGGTTTTCCGTCGCCATCACGTCGAACTCCCAAGGGCGCAGCACCAGGTCCAGCGCCACGGCGTCGATATGGCGGTGATTGGCCTTGATGCGCGGGAAGTTCCGCGCGCGCTCGTCGAAGATCTTGCGGAAGAAGGCGAAGGCGCGGAACACGTTGGCCTTGTCCACGCAGGTAACGACGCCTTTTCCGCCCCGGGCTTTGCGCTTCTCCGCCAGGCGGAAGGCGAAGTCGAACAGCCGCTCGCTGACTTTGCGGGTGATCACCAGGGTCTCGCGCGCTTCCTGGTCGTCGATCACCCGTCCTTCATGGCGAAGCGCGAACAAGCCCTCGGTCGACTCGCGCAGGATCACCAGGTCGATCTGCGCCGCGCGCGGATCGCTGAGGCGCGGCGGCACGCCGGGGATGGCGCGGATCGGCCGCACGCCCGCGTACAGGCCGAGCTTGCCGCGCAAGTCCACCTGGGGCGCGATCTCGCGCCCGTCCGGGTAGCGGATTTCGGGCCAGCCCATCGCACCCAGCAATATCGCGTCGGCTTTCTCCGCGGCGCGGATCGAGCTGTCGGGCAAGGCCGCGCCGGTTTCGCGATAGAGCATCGCGCCGGCCGGCGCGAACTCGAATTTCAGCGCGTAGCCGCCCACGCGCCCGCCCAGCGCCGCCAGCACCGCCTTCGCCGCCGCCATCACCTCCACGCCGATGCCGTCGCCCGGCATCTCGGCGATACGGAACTCCCTGGCGTTCGCCGCTGCGCTCAACTCTGCGTCCTTTCAGGGGGAAGGGGGATAAAACCACGAAGACACAACGGAAGGGAAGGAGGAAGGGAAAGGGAAGAAACCACCAAGGCACAAAGACGCCAAGGGATGATCTCTTCGCGGCCGAAGGCCGGTCTCTCTAAGTGTCCCCCTCCCGCGCGCCGCGGCCCAGGTTGCACGCCGCGCACAGGGTCCTGAGGTTCCCCGGCTCCGTCTTGCCGCCCCGGGAAAAAGGCGCGATGTGATCCACGTGCAGCTTGCAGCGCGGGTCCTCGGCGGGGCTGGCGCCGCAGGCCACGCAGCGGAACCGGTCGCGCCGCAGCACCTGGAAGCGGAGCGACAGCGGCACGTCTTTCTTGTCCCGCAAGCGCAGGCGCCGGACGAACCGCCGCGCCGCTTCCGCCTCGGGGTCGCGGTCGCGCGCGATGCCGTCTTGTATCTGCTTGTCGTCCTTCATGCGCTTGACGAATGTATCGAGGGTCCGTTTCCACGTTCGCCAGTGGCGCAGATATGGCGTGGCTTTGATGGTCGATGGCGGCATCGTCATTTCGCGCAACGTGGGCGCGCGGCCGTAATGCCGCCACACGGCGAGCAGATTCGCGTGCAGTTCGCCGAAGCCGCGTTTGCGCGTGGCCGATACGAAGCCGAGGTCCGCCCTGGCCACCGCGTGCGCGACCGATCCGAACCGTTGCCGCAGCATCGCCAACGACAGGTCCGCGCTGCCGCGGAAGTCGCGCGTGTGCAGAAAGTTGCGGCGCTTCTCGCGCGCCAACGCGCGGATCGCCTCCAGCACCTTGTCGTCGCTTTCGCCCGCCAGGCGCGCATGCCCGCCCCAGTCCTGGCCGCTGAAGCGGTGGCCCAGGCCCGCGGCCTCGAGCGCTTGGCGCCAGGTGCCGAAGCGCCGCTGGATCGTGCGCCGATCCACCCTGGCGTGGCGTTCGAACCGCGCGATGCTGAGCACGCGATGATCCACCAGACCGGCCACGCGCTTGATCTCGGCCAGGATCGTCCCGGGCTTGAAGTCCAAAAGATAGGGCAGCTCGAACGTCGGCTTTCCGCTTTGTATCGGGGCGCCGGCGCCCGGCTTGCCCGGGGCGGTTTTCCGGCCGCCTTCCGGCGCTATGTCTGTTCTGTGTTCCACGTTCATCGGCCCCGACCGCGAGTGTGTTCTAATGATCCGTATTGTATCGTCAATAGCCGCTGCGGTCAAGGGGGACCATGGAAAAAATTTGCAGCCGAATTCCGATCGAGGTGCTGTGTCCAGGGCTGAATTCCGCGGTTGACCCAACGCGGACATTTAAGCCTGCCCTTTTTGGGCGTCGCCGGTTGCGCATATCCCTCCTGCTTCACCAAGTACGCTGGCGCCAACGCGAGTTCTAAACTAGCATTCGGCCCGCCCTGCTCAATGAAGGACTGTTACTACCGCGCACAGAAATTTTGCCGGGAGGAAAACATGGACCGCATGAATGCCACCCTCAATGGCTGGCAGCCGCATGTTTTGAGCATTCTCAGGATCGTCGCGGGACTCTTGTTCATCCAGCATGGCTTGGTGAAACATTTCGCGTTTCCAATGGCCTTTGCTAATCCGATCGTTCCTTATTCGATGATCTGGTTCGCCGGCGCGATCGAGATCGTCGGCGGCGCCCTACTGATCGTCGGATTGTTCAGCCGCTGGGTGGCATTCATTGTGGCGGGAGAGATGGCCTTTGCCTATTTCATCGGACATTCCCCGCGCAGTTTCTATCCAATCCAGAATGGCGGAAACCTTTCGATCCTGTATTGCTTCGTGTTCTTCTACATCCTGTTTGCCGGCCCCGGGCCCTGGAGCGTGGACGCCATGCGGTCAAAAAACCCCTGACACGGTTCCGGACGCGGCGTTTGGGCGCGGAAGTCCAATCGCGCCGCGCTTCAAATGTTGACGTATTCCGCAACGCAAACGCCATCGCGATGCCCGGCACAAACCCTGTGCCGGGTGTCCGCGCTCAGGGACGCGCCCGATTTGACTCGAATAAAGTCAGCAAATGACCCGTAGCGGTCGGGCCGCTAACGGATGTCGCACCGGAGCATCATCATGAACATGTCATTCGGCATATTTCCAGCCCCGGTCTCTATGACGAACGCGGTTTGCAGCACGTAGGCTTCCCGCTCTCTTTCCTCAAGACAGGAGAACGTCTTGCCGGACTCGTATTGCAGGTAGTGCACCAGTTCGTGCACCAGCATGTAATCGTCACGGCCCAGCATGAAGTTGTCTGGCAGAATGATCTTGTCTTTTGCCTGTGCCGCCTTGACATCGTGTTTTTCGCTATATCCCATCAATGAGCCGGCAAAACTGTGCCTGATTGTCTCCGGCGTGAGGAACACAAACACGGGCGCGTTTTTAAGCGTCACCGGGTAGTCGGAACGTTCTGATATCCAGCGGACCAGCTCGTCCACACGATTCAGGAATTTGACGGACGGAGCCTCGGGGCGGGCTGGTGCGCTACCGCCCGCGAGCAGCATGACGATGACGGCTGCGGCTTTGAAGAATCGCACGAACATGGGACTCTCCTGTCTCCCAGGAGTCTCCGGGGTGCTCTCGCGCGTTTCCGACCTTCTGCCGAGAGCGCTGATTCGTACTCAAGTTGAGCAAAGATATCATGTTTGGACTCGAACGGCGCGAATATCGGCTTCTGGCGCAAAGCAGAAGTCCAGGTCCGATGAAGCAGTGAGATATCCGATCGGTTCCGCCCCGCTTTTTTCTCCGCGCGCCCGCCCTTTCCCCCTGGTATGCCTGCCGCTAGACTGGCCCCAAGAAACCAACCGCCATCTCCAGGGGGCCGCCCGATGTCCACCGCCAACCGTCCCGCGCCCACGGCGAGCGGACGCCACTTCCTGCAAATCCCCGGGCCCACCAACGTGCCCGACCGGGTGTTGCGCGCGATCGACAGGCCGACCATCGACCATCGCGGGCCCGAATTCGCCGCCCTGGGCAAAGCCGTGCTCGAGGGCATGAAGGCGATCTTCAAGACCAAGGGCCAGGTCGCCATCTACCCCGCCTCGGGCACCGGGGCGTGGGAGGCCGCGCTGGTCAACACGCTCTCGCCCGGCGACCGTGTGCTGATGGCCGAGACCGGGCATTTCGCGGCGCTGTGGCACAAGCTCGCCGCGCGGCTCGGCCTTTCGGTCGAGTTCATTCCCGGCGATTGGCGGCGCGGCGCGTCGGCCGAGGCGATCGGCGCCAGGCTCGCCGAGGACAAGGCGCACGCGATCAAGGCGGTGTGCGTGGTGCACAACGAAACCTCCACCGGCGTCGCCTCCAACGTCGCCGCCGTGCGCCGGGCGATCGACCGGGCCGGGCATCCCGCGCTCTACATGGTCGACACCATCTCCTCGCTCGCCTCGCTCGACTACCGGCACGACGAATGGGGCGTGGACGTGACGGTCGCGGGCTCGCAAAAGGGCCTGATGCTGCCGCCGGGCCTGTCGTTCAACGCGATCTCGGCCAAGGCGTCGAAGGCCGCCGCAAGCGCCAAGCTGCCGCGCGCCTATTGGGACTGGGCCGACATGGCGGGTCCGAACCAGCAGGGCTTCTTTCCCTAAACCCCCGCCACCAACCTGCTCTACGGCTTGCGCGAGGCCATCGCCATGCTGATGGAAGAAGGGCTCGACAACGTGTTCGCGCGCCACGCCAGGCTGGGCGAGGCGACGCGCCGCGCGGTCCGGGGCTGGGGGCTCGAGCTTCTGTGCCTCGATCCGGCGGAGTATTCCAACAGCCTGACCGCCGTGCTGATGCCCCCCGGCCACGACGCCGACCGGTTCCGCCAGGTCGTGCTCGAGAATTTCGACATGTCGCTGGGCCAGGGCCTCACCAAGCTGGCGGGCAAGGTGTTCCGCATCGGCCATCTCGGCGGGTTCAACGAACTCATGCTGATGGGCACGCTCAGCGGCGTCGAGATGGGCTTGGGGCTCGCGGGCGTGCCGCACCGCAAGGGGGGCGTGGCCTTCGCCATGGACTATCTCGCCGGGCGCAGCAAGCAGGCGGCGCCCGCCAAGGCCGCCGCCCAGTCCGCCGGCGCGCGCTGAATGCCCGACTCGCGCGCCGCCGCCGCCGATTCGATCTCGCTCGCGCGCGACGGCTGGGTCGCCACGGTCACGCTCAACCGCCCCGACCGGCTCAACGCGCTCGACCTCGCGGCCTGGCGCAAGCTGGCGCATACCTTCGACGCGCTCTCGGCCGACGACTCGTTGCGCTGCGTCGTGATCCGCGGCGCCGGGCGCAAGGCCTTCGCCGCGGGCGCCGACATCCAGGCCTTCGCAAAAGAGCGCGCCGACGCGGCCGCCGCCAAGATCTACGCCGAAGCGCTGCAAACGGCGATGAAAGCCGTGCGCGACGGCACGCATCCCGTGGTCGCCCTCATCGAAGGCGTGTGTGTCGGCGGCGGGATGGAGCTCGCCAGCGTGTGCGACATCAGGATTTGCGGCGCATCCAGCCGGTTCGGCGTGCCGATCAAATTTTTGGGGATCACGATGGCGTACGGCGAATTGCAGGCGCTGATTCAGCTCGTGGGCCAGGCGGCCGCGCGCGAGATTCTGCTGGAAGGAGAGGTGTTCGGGGCCGAACGCGCGCTGGCCCTGGGCGTGGTCAACCGCGTCGTGCCGGACGGCGAGGTGGAACGGGAGGCCTTTGCCTCGGCGCGCCGGATCGCCGAGGGCGCGCCCTTGGTCGCGCGTTGGCACCGCAAATTCATCCAGCGCCTGGCCGACCCCAGGCCGCTGACGCAGGACGAGATCGACCAGAGCTACGCGGCCATGGACACCGAGGACTACCGCGAGGGCGTGCGCGCGTTCCTCGCCAAGAAGAAGCCCGCGTTCAAGGGCCGCTAGCGCCTGTCGGCGGAGAAACCGCGCGCGGTCCCGCACAGCGGACCGATGGTTTGAACGACGTTGGAGGATCGGACATGAAGGCAGTGCTGAACGGCGTCACGATCGCCGAGAGCGACGACATCGTGGAGTGCGACGGCCACCGGTATTTCCCCGCCCCCGCCGTGCGCACGGACCTGCTGCAAAAATCCGCTAGGACCGGGGACGACCTCGAATGCCCGCACGGCGTGCAGTTCTACGACCTGGTGATCGGCGGCGAACGCCACGCGCGCCGCGCCTGGCGCTACGAGGCGCCGCTCCCCAAGATGCGCCATGTCGCCGGGCGCTTCAGCTTCTGGGAAGACGTCGAGGTGGGGTGAGGCGGACCTTTCAGCCGACCAGCACGTCGAGCCGACGATAGTCATGTCCGGCGCCGTTGCCATCGGCGATTCCGGGTTGGCCCGGCGCCTGAGGCGCGCGATCGCGGGCGAGGTGCTGTTCGACGCGTTCTCGCGCGGGCGCTACTCGACCGACGCCTCGATCTACCAGGTCGAGCCGATCGGCGTGGTGGTGCCGCGAACCGCCGGGGACATCCGCGCGTCGATGCAGATCGCGCGCGAGGCCGGCGCGCCGGTGCTGCCGCGCGGCGCCGGCACCTCGCAATGCGGCCAGACCGTCGGCCGCGCCCTGGTCATCGACGCCAGCAAGCACCTCAACAAGGTGATCGCGCTCGACGCCGAGAAGCGCCGCGTGACGGTCGAGCCGGGCGTGGTGATGGACCGGCTCAACGCCTACTTGCGCCCGCACGGCCTGTTCTTTCCCGTGGACGTGTCGCCCTCGAACCGCGCCACCATCGGCGGCATGGCCGGCAACAATTCCTGCGGTGCGCGCTCGATCCGCTACGGCAACATGGTGCACAACGTCGCCGCGATCGACGCGATCCTGCCCGACGGCGAGGAACTGCGTTTCGGCCCGGTGGGCGAGGGCGGCGGCGCGCGGGCCGACGCGTTGTGGGCCAAGCTGCGCGAACTGGCGCTGGCCGAGGCCGACGAGATCAAGGCGCGCTTCCCCCGGGTGCTGCGGCGCGTCGGCGGCTACAACATCGACGAGCTGACCAGCAACCGGCCGAACCTCGCGCGCCTGTTGGTCGGCTCCGAGGGCACGCTGGCGTTTTCCACCCGCATCGAGCTGGACTTGCAGCCGATCCCCAAGCACCGCGCGCTCGGCATCTGCCACTTCCCGCGTTTCTACGCGGCGATGGAGGCCACAAAGCACATCGTCAAGCTGGAACCCACGGCGGTCGAGCTGGTGGACCGCACCATGATCGCGCTGGCGCGCGACATCCCGATGTTCAAGGCGACCGTGGACCGCTTCGTGATGGGCGCGCCCGACGCGCTGCTCTTGGTCGAATTCGCCGGCGACGACCAGGCCGATGTCTTGAGGCGCCTGAAGCGCCTGGTCGGGCTGATGGGCGACCTGGGCTTTCCCGACGCCGTAGTCGAGGCGACCGATCCCGCCTTCCAGCGCGCGGTGTGGGACGTGCGCTCGCAAGGCCTCAACATCATGATGTCGATGAAGGGCGAAGGAAAGCCGGTCAGCTTCATCGAGGATTGCGCGGTGCCGCTGGAGCACCTCGCGGAATACACCGACCGGCTGACGCGCATCTTCCGCAAGCACGGCACCGACGGCACCTGGTACGCGCACGCCAGCGTCGGCACGCTGCACGTGCGCCCGGTGCTGAACCTGAAGCTGGAGAAGGACGCCCGCGCGATGCGCGCCATCGCCGAGGAATGCTTCGCCATGGTGCGCGAGTACAAGGGCAGCCACTCGGGCGAGCACGGCGACGGGCTGGTGCGCAGCGAGTTCCACGAGGCGATGTTCGGCAGCCGGATCGTGCGCGCGTTCGAGCGGGTGAAGGAGATTTTCGATCCCGGCCAAGTGATGAACCCGGGCAAGATCGTGCATCCCTCCCGGATGGACGACCGTTCGCTGTTCCGCTACCGGCCGGGCTACGCGGCCGAAAAGCTGGACACGGCGTTCGACTGGTCGGCCTGGGGCGGGTTCGGCGGCGCCATCGAGATGTGCAACAACAACGGCGCCTGCCGGCGCACCGACGCCGGGGTGATGTGCCCGTCCTTCCGCGTCACCGGCGACGAGATCCATCTCACGCGCGGGCGCGCCAACACGCTGCGCCTGGCGCTGTCCGGGCAGTTGGGCGCCGACGCGATGCTGTCGCCCGAAATGAAAGAGACCATGGCGCTGTGCGTGGGCTGCAAGGGCTGCCGGCGCGAATGCCCGACCGGCGTCGACATGGCCAAGATGAAGCTGGAATGGCTCGCGCAATACCGGCGCAAGGTCTCGCCTACGTTGCGCGAAAGACTCGTGGCGCATCTGCCGGACTACGCGCCGGCCGCGGCGCGACTGGCTCCCTTGATGAATCTCGGCGACGCGCTGCCGGCGCTGCGCGAGAAGATCGCGGGCTTCAGCGCCCGGCGCAAGCTGCCGAAATGGCGCTCCGACGCGCTGAAGGATTCAGAAGCGCCGGGGCCGGACGCCGACGTGCTGCTGTTCGCGGACTGCTTCACCCGCTGGTTCGAGCCGCAAATCCCCCGGGCGGCGCTGAGGGTGTTGGGAGCGGCCGGCAGGAAGGTCGCGATCGCCGGCGGCGGCGCGCAAGGGAACCGCCGGCCGTTGTGCTGCGGGCGCACCTATCTGGCGGCGGGCCTGGTGGACCGGGCGCGGGCGGAAGCCGGGCGCACCATCGCCGCGCTCAAGGGAAAGCCGGTCGTGGGGTTGGAGCCCTCGTGCCTCTTGACGTTGCGCGACGAATACCCCGCTTTGCTGCCCGGCGCGGACGCCGGAGAGTTGGCGAAACGCGCCCTGCTGTTCGAGGAGTATCTGACCGCGGAAACGAAAGCCGGGCGGCTAGGCTTGAAATTCAAGAGCATCGGCGCCGCGCGGGCCTGGCTGCACGGCCATTGCCACCAGAAGGCCTTCGGTCTGTTGGGCGGCGTGGCCGAGGTGCTGGCGCTGGTGCCGGGTCTGAAGGTCGAGACGGTGGAATCGAGCTGCTGCGGCATGGCCGGGCCGTTCGGCTACGAGGCCGAGCATTACGACGCCTCGATGAAAATGGCCGAGCTCAGCCTGCTGCCCGCGTTGCGCGGCGCGGGCGCGGACGAGCCGATCGTCGCCGACGGCACGTCCTGCCGCCACCAGATCGAGCACGGACTCGGCCGCCGGGCCCTGCACGCGGCCGAGCTGCTGGAGCGCGCGTTGGCGTGAGAAAAAAAAGATCACCACAGAGACACAGAGGCACGAAGGGGAGCCAAAGAAGGCCAACCACCAAGACACCAAGATGAAGAAGAAGGAATTATCGGCGGCCTTCGGCCGCCATGAAATTCGATTTCCCTTGGTGTCTTGATGTCTTAGTGACTTGGTGTTTTCTCTTTCCTTTCTCTGTGTCTCCGTGTCTCTGTGGTTATTCCTGGCCTCGCGGTGCTATCGTCTCCTCCTCAGGCATCAGACCAGGGAGGACAACCCATGAAGTACGTGCTGATCGGCACCATCGACGCGAAATGGGCGCTGAAGCAGGACGAGCGCGTCGCCGCGGGGATGGCCCAGGCCAAGAAGCTGGGCATCAAGATCGAGGCCACGCACTACGTCCACGGGCCGTACGACTTCGTCGACGTCGCCGACGCGCCCGACGCCGAGGCGATGCTGGCGTTCTCGTTGTGGTACGCGGGCAAGGGCTACGGCAAGCTGATGTCGCTGCCCGCCCACGACGGCGCCACCATGGCCCGGGCGGGCAAGCGCGCGAGCGGGTGAGCGAAGCCGCAAGCCGGAGAACCACCGAGGCACAGAGGCACAGAGAAGGAAGCTGAACCACCAGGACACCAAGGCGCCAAGAAGAGAAGAAAACTTTCAGCGGCCTTCGGCCGCATTCATGGTCTTTCTTTCCTTGGCGCCTTGATGGTCGTCTTAATCCTTCCTTCTCTGTGCCTCGGTGCCTCCGTGGTTCCTCTTGGTCGCCGACTCATGTTAAGTCTCCTTACATGGGCTGGTACAAGCGGCGCGGCTATCACCACGGCAATCTGCGCGAGGCGCTGGTTGCGGCCGCGCTCGGGCTGATCGGCGAAAAGGGTTTGGGGGGCGTGACGTTCGCCGAGGCCGCGCGTTCGGCGGGGGTAAGCCCGGCCGCGCCCTATCGCCACTTCCGCGACCGCGAGGCGCTGTTGGCCGAGGTCGCGCGCCAGGGCTTCGAGCGGTTCGCGGCGGTGCTGGAAAAGGGCTGGAACGACGGCCGGCCCGACCCGATGGCCGCGTTCGAGAACGCGGGCAAGGCGTACCTCTCCTTCGCCAAGACCGAGCCCGCCTATTACGCCGCGATGTTCGAATCCGGCCTGCCGCCCGACGCCAGCGCCGAGCTGCGCGAGGCGTCCGAGCGCGCATTCGGAACCTTGCGCGCGGCCTCGGAAAGCCTGTGCGCGCTCCTGCCGCGCGAGGAGCGCCCGCCCGCCCTGATGATGAGCCTGCACGTCTGGGCCATGGCGCACGGCATCGCGTCCCTTTTCGGCCGCGGCGACCAGGGCCGGCGCAAGCTGCCGATGTCGCCCGAGCAGCTCTTGGAGGCGGGGGTGCTGATCTACCTGAAGGGGCTGGGGATGGGCCCCGGCGGGCGCAAGGAATAGGCGAGCGCCGCGCCCCCGGCTGGATTCGCCGGCCCGGCCCGGGTAAGCTTCCGCCGGGGATAGCCGCAAGCCGGCCGAAGAGCCGGCGTCTTTGAGAGTCCGGTCGGGGCGACCGCGCCGGCCAGCAGGCCCTCGATACTCATGTAGGCGGAAGCGGGACTTGCCCCGGACCAGGGGAGGGTTCCATGGGCGATTCGCGTTTGGCCGGGGGCGCGCTCCGCGCGCTCGGCGTCGTGTTCGCCGCGCTGGCCGCGGCGTCCGGGACGGGGGCGCAGACCACGGCCGACGTCGAGGCCAGCCGGGCCTGCGTCGACGTCTTCACCAAGAAGACCAGCAAAGAGGCCGAGGAGGCGGGGAACAATTACATCCGCGCCATGCAGGCGCGGCAGAAACAGGCGGAGGCGGACGTCCAGAAGGCCGGCGACGACCGCAAGAACAACGAGCTGCGGCTGCAAACCGAGCTGGAGAAGGCGAAGAAAGCCGCCGCCGACGCCAAGGCGGAGCTTTCGGGCATCCTGACCGCGCAGCCCGACGAGGCGGGCCTGCAAGCCAACCGGCTGAAATACGCGGGCGAGCTCCAGCGCATCAAGAGCCTCGAGCTGCTCTACCAGGTCAAGCAGGACGATTACAACGCCGCGCGCGGCGGCACGGTCAGCACCGAGGCCCAGCGGGCGCTCATCCGCGACCTGCGCGCCGAACTCGAACGCCTGAAAAAGCAGCTCGATGATGCGGACAAGGACGGGGTTGAACAGAAGCTCAAGGAAACCAACGCGGCCCTGAGCCGCAAGACCTTCCGCGCGGCCGAGCTGCGCGCCAAGATTCCGGCCCTCGACATCGAGGAGACCCAGGCGCAGCGCCGACTGACCCAGCTGCGCGAGGCGCACGGCCGGGCGCAAGCCGCGCTGACGGAGTTGAACAAGCTGATCCCGGAACTGGAAACCTGCCGCGACCGGCGCATGGCGGAGCTCGACCGGGACCTGGGGCCGCTCCTAGCCAAGCTCGACGGCCTGCTGGCCCAATACGAATCCGCGGTCTCCGCGATGGAAACCGTCGCGGGCCAGATGCGCGCGCGGTGCGCCGCGGCCAAGGGCACGGGGGCCGCGGACGCCGACCGGCTGGGCGCCGAGGCCGACGCGCTCGCCGCCGCGGC
>JBQTIS010000154.1:0-2143 GCA_052387895.1 Rhodospirillales bacterium
GCAGGCCCCGCCGACCACCAGCCCACGGAGAAGCCCATGTCGCGTTTCACCCCGCCCATCGCTGCTCTTGTCGCGCTGGCCGCCGTTTCCGGCGCGCCGCGCGCCGAGGACTCGGTCACCTTCGGCACCAACTGGAAGGCCGAGGCCGAGCATGGCGGCTATTACCAGGCGGTCGCCACGGGCATCTACAAAAAGCACGGCCTCAACGTGACCATCCGCCAGGGCGGGCCGGCGGTGAACCACGCGCAGCTTCTGGCGGCAGGGCGCATCGATTTCAACATGGGCGACAACTGCTTCTCGGCGCTGAACTTCGTGAAAGAGAACATCCCGATGGTCGTGGTCGGCGCCACGTTCCAGAAAGACCCCGCCGTGCTGATGGCGCATCCCGGCACCGGCGCGGAGAATCTCAAGGACCTGAAGGGCCGGCCCGCCTATATCGGCGCCGCCACGCGCACGGGCTGGTGGCTGTGGCTGCAGAACGTCCACGGCTTCAGCGATGATCAGATCCGCCCCTACACCTTCAACCTGGCGCCGTGGCTGGCCGACAAGCGCGCGGCGGTGCAGGGCTTCGCGACCTCGGAGCCGTATTCGGCCGCGCTCGCGGGGGTGAAACCGGTGGTCCACCTGCTCGCCGACAACGGCTACGACAGCTACAACGAGACGATCGAGACCTCTCTCAAGCTGGCGCGCGAGAAGCCCGACCTGGTGCAGCGCTTCGTCGATGCGTCGATCGAGGGCTGGTACGGCTATCTCTACGGCGATCCCTCGCCGGGCAACGCGCTGATCAAGAAAGACAACCCCGAGATGACCGACGATCTGATCGCCTTCGGCGTCAAGGCGATGAAGGCCTACGGCATCGTCGATTCCGGCGACGCCAGGACCATGGGCATCGGCGCCATGTCGGACGCGCGCTGGAAGCGGTTCTTCGACTTCGCGGTCAAGGCCGGGGTGTACGACGCGCGGCTCGACTACAAGAAGGCCTACACGCTGCAATTCGTGAACAAGAAGGTGGGGATGGCGAAGTAGCGGCCGCGACGGGAGCCGGCTCGTTGTCCATGAACGCCGCGAGCGCCGCGCCCGCCCTGGTGCGCCTCGAGGGCGTGCGCAAGAGCTTCGCCAGCGGCACGCTGGCGTTGGACGGCCTCGACCTCGCCATCGGCCAGCACGAGTTTTTGTCGATCCTCGGCCCCAGCGGCTGCGGCAAGTCGACCGCGCTGCGGCTGATCGCGGGGCTGATTTCGCCCAACGCCGGCGCCATCGAATGGCCCGCGGGACCGCTGGGCGAGGGCGCGGGCGAGATCGGCTTCGTGTTCCAGGAGCCGACCCTGATGCCCTGGGCCAGCGTGGCCGACAACGTGCGCCTGCCCCTGCGGCTGAAGGGCGCGCCGCGCGCCGAGTCGGACCGGCGCGTGGCCGAGGCGCTCGACATGGTCGGGCTCGGCGGCTTCGCCCGCGCCTACCCGCGCGAGCTCTCGGGCGGCATGAAGATGCGCGCCTCGATCGCCCGCGCGCTGGTGACCCGCCCGCGCCTTTTGCTGATGGACGAGCCGTTCGCGGCGCTGGACGAGATCACGCGCATGAAGCTGAACGACGACCTGCTGGCGCTGTGGCGGGCGCAAAATTGGACCGTGGTGTTCGTCACCCACAGCGTGTTCGAATCCGTGTACCTGTCGCAGCGCGTGGCGGTGATGACGGCCAGGCCCGGGCGCGCCGCCGCGGAGATCGCGATCGACGCGCCCTATCCGCGCGACGCGCTGTTCCGCACCTCCGAGCCCTACAACCGGCATTGCCGCGCGGCCTCGGCGGCGCTCCACCGGGCGATGGCGGCATGAGCCCGCGGCGCGCCGCCAGCACCCTGGCGCCGCTGCTGGTCGGCGCGGCCGCGATCGTGGGCTGGGAGGCGCTGGTGCGGGTCAACGCCATTCCGCCCTACATCCTGCCCGCGCCCAGCCTGGTGGCGGCGACGCTGGACGGCGACCGCGCCGTGCTGTTCCCTTCCCTGCTGATCACGCTGCAAATCACCTTCATGGCGCTCTCCGCCGCCGTGGCGGGCGGCGTGTTGCTGGCGGTGCTGTTCGCGCAGTCCAGCTGGATCGAGCGCAGCTTCTATCCCTACGCCGTGATCCTGCAGGTGACGCCGATC
>JBQTIS010000155.1:0-6186 GCA_052387895.1 Rhodospirillales bacterium
GCGTAGAGCGGCCCGACGGCGGCGCGGACCGCGCGCACGCCCTCGAGATGCGCCGTCATCGCCTTCTCGCGCCGTTCCAGCGCCTTCGGCCATTCGGTTTTCCCGTCCTGCGGCTGCTGCATCATGGGCATCGCCGCCATCATGTCCTTGTTGGCCTTGCGCACGGCGTCGGCGAAGGCGTTCCATTGCGGGGTCTGCGCCGCGGTGATGCCGATCTCCGCGCGCAGGAACGCAAGCCGCCCCTCGACGTGCTTGCCCGGGCCTATGGCCATCGCACCCTGCCCGCCGCCGTGCATCATGCCCATCATGCCCTGTCCGCCCATCATGCCGCCTTGCATCATGGGCATTCCGCCCATCATCCCCTGGCCGCCCATCATGCCCATCATCCCTTGGCCACCCATCATCCCCATGCCGGGGCCGGGCTGCGGGGTTTGCGCGGCCGCCGCCGGCGGCTGCCCGCCGGGGTGATGTGGGTCCGCGGCCTGTTGCGCGAAAACCGGGCCGCCCGCCACGGCGAGCCCGAGCGCCATCGCGATTGCCGTGAGATTTTTCATGATCCGCTCCTTTGACGATGGAGTGGAGTTTCTATCGCCAAGCGGCCTAACGCCTTGATCCAGGTCAGTTTCCCCTTGGTGGAAGCTTGCCGCTTGCGCCGGATTCCGCTCCGCGATCCGTTCACGCGTCCAGTTTCGCCCGGCGCAAGCGCAGCGCGTTGCCGATGACGGAAACGGAACTGAGGGCCATCGCCAGGGCGGCGATCGCCGGGCTAAGCACCAACCCGAAGGCGGGATAGAACGCGCCGGCCGCCACCGGCACGCCCAGCGCGTTGTAGATGTAGGCGAAGAACAGGTTCTGGCGGATGTTGCGCATGGTCGCGCGGCTCAGCGCCCGGGCCCGGGCGATGCCGGCCAAGTCGCCCTTCACCAGCGTCACCCCGGCGCTTTCGATGGCGATGTCCGTGCCGGTGCCCATGGCGACGCCGATATCGGCCGCGGCCAGCGCGGGGGCGTCGTTCACGCCGTCGCCGGCCATCGCGACCACGCGCCCCTGCCCTTTCAGCCGCGTCACTATGGCGTGCTTGTCTTCGGGCAGCACCTCGGCCTCGATTTCGTCGATGCCAAGCTTGCGCGCGACCGCATCGGCGGTGCGGCGGTTGTCGCCTGTCAGCATCACCACGCGAATCCCGTCGCGCTTCAGCGCCGCGATGGCGCCGGGCGTGGTGGCCTTGATCGGGTCGGCGACGGCGACCAGTCCGGCGGGCTCGCCGCCCACCGCAACGAACATCGCCGTGGCGCCATCGCCGCGTAGTGCGTCGGCCCGCGTGTCCAGGCCGCGCGCATCGATCCCCAGATCGTGCATTAGCTTGATATTTCCGAGGGCTACGCGACGCCCTTCGACGGACGCTTGAACGCCCTTGCCGGTGACGGACAGAAAGTTCTCGGCTTTGGCAAGGCCGATGCCGCGATCCTTGGCCGCGGCGACGATGGCGGCTGCCAGGGGATGCTCGCTGCCACGCTCGACCGAGGCCGCCAGCCGCAGCACGTCGTCCCCGTCCATCCCTGCGGCGGCCTCCACCGCCACGACCTTGGGCCGGCCCTCGGTGAGCGTGCCGGTTTTGTCGACCACCAGGGTGTCGACCTTTTCGAACGTCTCCAGCGCCGCCGCGTTGCGGATCAAGATCCCCGCCAGGGCCCCGCGCCCGACCCCCACCATGATCGAAATCGGCGTCGCCAATCCCAACGCGCAGGGACACGCGATGATCAGCACCGACACCGCCGCCACCAGCCCGTAGCTGAAGCGCGGCGCGGGCCCCCAGATGCCCCAGGCGGCGAAGGCGAGCGCGGCCACCGCCACGACCGCCGGCACGAACCAGCCCGACACGGTGTCGGCCAGGCCCTGGATCGGGGCCACGCTGCGCTGCGCCTCGGCCACCAGGGCGACGATGCGCGCCAGCATCGTGTCGGCCCCGACCCTGGTCGCCCGCAGCACGAACGAGCCGGTGGTGTTGAGCGTGCCCGCGACGACCCTGGACCCAGGCTCCTTTTCCACCGGCATGGATTCGCCGGTCACGGTCGACTCGTCGATCGCCGTGCGGCCCTCGATCACCTCGCCGTCGACCGGCACCGAGTCGCCGGGCCTCACGCGCAGCCGGTCGCCGACATGGACCTGCTCGACCGAAATCTCCTCGTCCGATCCGTCGTCTTTCACCCGCCGGGCGATCTTGGGCGCCAGGCGCAGCAAGGCGCGGATGGCGTCGCCCGTGCGCTCGCGCGCGCGCAGCTCCAGAACCTGACCCAGCAGCACCAGCACCGTGATGACGGCGGCGGCCTCGAAGTAGAGCGGCACCGAGCCGTCGGGCCGGCGGAATCCGGCGGGAAACATGCCGGGCGTCAGCGCGGCCAGCACGGAATAGACATAGGCCGCGCCCGTGCCGAGCGCGATCAGCGAGAACATATTGAGCGCGCGGTCCGCGACCGAACGCCAGCCGCGCACGAAAAACGGCCAACCCGCCCACAGCACGGCGGGGGTGCCGAGCGCCAGTTGCGCGTAGCTCGCCGCCCGCATCGGCATGACGTGCTCCATTTCCACGCCGGGCAGGTGCGCCACCATCTCCCAGATCAGCAGCGGCAGCGTCAGAGCGCCGCCGATCCAGAAGCGCCGGGTCATGTCCTTGAGCTCGGGGCTTGGGCCGGACTCGGCGGCCGGCAGAAGCGGCTCCAGCGCCATGCCGCAGATCGGGCAGCTTCCCGGCTCGGCCTGGCGGACCTGCGGGTGCATCGGGCAGGTGTAGATCGCGCCCGCCGGGGCCGGGACCGGCGTGGCCGCGTGATGCGCGTGATCGTGATGCATCGTGTGTGATCGTTTATATCGGTTCGTTGCGGCCTAGCGCCGCCCGCGAAACAGGTCGTGCAGCCAAGCGAACAGCGTGCCCACCAGGAATCCCCAGATCACGAGCACGACGAACGGATAGTATAAGGCAGAGATCCGGGCCGGAGCGCCCGTGGCGAGTTTGGAGAAATCGAGTCCGTGGGACAACGCGTTCAAAAACTCGATGCCGCGGTCGGGCCATAGCACATAGAGGATGGCGCATATCGGGTAGCTGACCGCGATGGTCGCCGCCAGCGCGGCGCCGGTTTTCCAAGGGCTCTTCGTCATCGCGTTCTCCTTATCCCCTGTGCAATGATTGGCGGCCGCGGCTGTCGGTCGCGGCCCGCCTCGCCCATCTGAATGGCCGTTCCATCCGCTGTAAGGTCAATGACATGGATCAACGCCCGGATGGACCGGGCCGGACGGCTGTGACAAGCTGCGAACCCGCAATGGACGACCGGAAACAACGCCCGATCGACCGGCTGATCGCCATCATGGCCAAGCTGCGCGACCCCAGGGGCGGCTGCCCGTGGGACCTGGAGCAGGACTTCGCCACCATCGCCCCCTACACCATCGAGGAGGCCTACGAGGTGGCCGACGCGATTTCGCGCGGCGACATGGCGGCCTTGCGCGAGGAGCTGGGCGACCTGTTGCTGCAAGTCGTCTATCACGCGCGCATGGCCGAGGAGCGCGGCGATTTCCGCTTCGACGACGTGGCCCGGGCCATCGCCGACAAGATGGTGGCCCGGCACCCCCACGTGTTCGGCGATGCCGAGGTGGACAGCGCGTCGGCCCAGACCCGGATGTGGGAGGAATTCAAGTCGCGCGAGCGCGCGGCCAAGGCCGGCGCCTCGGGCAAGCCGGCATCGGTGCTGGACGACGTGCCGCTGGCGCTGCCCGCCCTGCTGCGCGCCGAGAAGCTGCAAAACCGCGCGGCGCGCGTGGGCTTCGACTGGCCGGACGCCTCGCAAGTGCTGGACAAGATCGAGGAGGAGATCGCCGAGCTGCGCGCGGAGCTGAAAAGCGGTGCTGCCCTGGCCCGGATGCAGGACGAGATCGGCGACCTGCTGTTCGCCATCGCCAACCTCGCGCGTCACGTGAAGACCGACCCGGAAACCGCCCTCAGGGGCTGCAATGCCAAGTTCGAGCGCCGCTTTCGTTCGATCGAACAAGCCCTTGCGAAACAAAGCCGCTCGCCCGGGGACGCCAGCCTGGAGGAGATGGAGGCGCTGTGGGTCGAGGCCAAGCGCAAGGAGCGCGGCGGCTAGCTCTCCCGCGCCTCAATCCTTCATCAGCAGCTGGATCAGGCTGGAGGTGTCCCAGCGGTTGCCGCCGCGGGCCTGCACTTGCGCGTAGAACTGGTCGATCAGCGCGGTCGCGGGCAGCCGCGCCTTGTTGCGCTTGGCCTCGGCGAGGCAGATGCCCAGATCCTTGCGCATCCAGTCCACCGCGAAGCCGAAATCGAACTTGCCCTGGGCCATGGTCTTCCAGCGGTTTTCCATCTGCCAGGACTGCGCCGCGCCCTTGGAGATCGTGGCCAGAACCTTGTCGGTGTCGAGCCCGGCCTTGATCGCGAAGTTGACCGCCTCGCTCAGGCCCTGCACCAGCCCGGCGATGCAGATCTGGTTGACCATCTTGGTGAGCTGCCCCGCCCCCGCCGCGCCCATGTGGGTGCAGGCCTTGGCGTAGACCTTCATCGCCGGCTCGGCCTGGGCGTAGGTCGCGGCCTCGCCGCCGACCATGATGGTGAGCTGCCCGTTCTCAGCTCCCGCCTGCCCGCCCGAGACCGGCGCGTCGAGAAAGCCGAGGCCGGCCTTTTTCGCCGCCGCCTCCAGCTCGCGCGCGATGTCGGCCGAGGCGGTGGTGTGGTCGACCAGGATCGCGCCCTTCGTCATCCCGGCCAGCGCACCGTCCGGCCCCAGCGCGACCGAGCGGAGATCGGCGTCGTTGCCGACGCACATGAACACGATCTCGCAGCCCTGGGCCGCCTTGGCCGGGGTCGGCGCCGATCGGCCGCCGTGCTTCTTCGCCCAGTCGGCCGATTTCGCCGCCGTGCGGTTGTAGACCGTCACCGCGTGCCCGGCCTTGGCCAGATGCCCGGCCATGGGAAAGCCCATCACCCCCAGGCCCAGGAACGCAACCGTCTTGCCAGCCATTCGATGGTCCCCTCTCGCTTTCATGGATTGGTCGGATAAATAGCGGCGCGGATCATACAGGGCGCCCGGCGGAAAGGGCAATGCAGTCAGCCCCTTGCGCCGGCCCCCCGCCCGCCCGACCGGCTTGAAAACCGATGTATTCGTGCCGATATAACGAAGCGAAGGCGGCGCAGTTCCGCGAGCGCCACCCCGCCAAGGCCCGGTGGCCGCTCAGGCCCGGGAAACGGCCCGGGCGGACGCCTTCGAGAGGATGGGAATCGTCATGATCCGGCGACTCCCGGCCGCCCTGTTCGCGATCGCCCTGATCCTCGCCGGCCCGGCGCCGGGTTGGGCGCAGGCCTATTGCGCGCCGCGCCAGGCGATGGTCCGGTTCCTGGACCGGACTTTCGGCGAGATTCCCGTCATGCACGGCATCTCGGACATCGGCGCGCTGATGGAAATCCTTGCGTCGCCGGACGGCTCATGGACCATTCTCATGACCCGTCCGGGCGGCCTTAGCTGCGTTGTCGCGACCGGGCAAAATTGGCAATCGCTCCAGCCGCGGCGCGATGAACCGGCGGCCTGACGCACGCGCCGCGCCAGCCCTAAGCCGCGAGCAAGAAATCGCGTATCCGCCGCCAGGCCCCGGGGCTGGAGGACGCGAGGATGCCGCCCTCGGTGTCGGTCGGGCGATAGGGCGAGCCGTCCCACTTCGTCACGCGTCCGCCCGCCTCCTCGACCAAGAGCGCGCCCGGCGCGTGGTCCCATGGCTTCAGATTGCGGAACAGCGCGAAATGCTGGCGCCCCTCGGCCATGTCGGCGTACTCCCGCGCCACGCAGTTGCGCGAGCCGACGCGGCCCAGCCCTTCCCTGACCCTGGCGCGCTTCGCTTCGCGCCGTTGTTCGGGAAACACGCCGTAGCGGATGCTGCCGGTGAGCTCGCGGTCGGCCGCCGGAACCGAGGGCCGGCCCAGCCGCGCGCCGTCGCGCCAGGCGCCGCCGCCGCGCTCGGCGATGAAGGTGGCGCCGTCGACCGGCCGGTGGATCCACGCCGCCACGGTCTCGTCGCGGCGGACCAGCGCCACCATGACGCCGAAATCCGGCGTGCCCGCCGCGAAGTTCCTGGTGCCGTCGATCGGGTCGATCACACAGACCGGCGCGTCGCCGGCGAGCAGGGCCAACG
>JBQTIS010000156.1:0-5227 GCA_052387895.1 Rhodospirillales bacterium
CTCGCGCGAAACGCGCAGACCCCCGGTCAGCGCCGCGACCGCCTTGGCGATGGCGAACGTGGCCGCGGCCGACCACACCACGGCCGCCAGCACCGCCAGGAACTGCACGCTGAGCTGGGAGCCGATCGTCATGCCCTCGGCCAGGCCCGCGCCGCCGAAGGACTTGGCGCCGAACACGGCGGCCAGCAACGTGCCCATGACACCGCCGACGCCATGCACGCCGAACACGTCGAGCGAGTCGTCGGTCTTCAGCCCCTTCTTCACCCATTGCACGGCGGCAAAGCACACCGCGCCCGCCAGCACGCCATAGATCAGCGCGCCCACCGGCCCGATGAAGCCCGAGCCGGGCGTCACGGTGGCGAGTCCCGCCACCATGCCGGTGACGGTGCCGATCAGGCTGGGTTTGCCGAACCGCATCCACTCGATCGCCATCCAGGTCAGCGCCGCGGAAGCGGCCGAGATGTGCGTGGCGGCCATCGCCGCCCCCGCGGTGTGGTTGGCGGCCAGCGCGCTGCCCGCGTTGAAGCCGAACCAACCGACCCACAGCATGGCGCCGCCGGCCATGGTCATGCCGGGGCTGTGCGGGGGCTTCACGTCGCCGGGAAAGCCGGCGCGCGGCCCCAGCATCGCCGCCAACACCAAGGCCGACACCCCGGCGGTCGCATGAACCACGATGCCGCCGGCGAAGTCCATCACGCCCAACTTTTGCGCCCAGCCTCCGCCCCACACCCAATGCGCCACCGGGGCATAGACGAGCACCAGCCACAGCGCGCTGAACAGCATCACGGCCGAGAACTTCATGCGCTCTGGGTACGCGCCGCAGATCAGCGCCGGGGTGATGATGGCGAAGGTCATCTGGAACATGAAGAACACGGACTCGGGGATGTCGCCAGATAGCGCCTCGCCGCCGACCGACAGCAGGAACGCCTTGCCGAGATAGCCCACGACCGGCGATCCGTCGCCGAAGGCGAGCGAATAGACGAAGGCCAGCCACAGCACCGACACCAGGCAGGCGATGCCGGAGCACTGCATCAGCACCGACAGCACGCTTTGCGCGCGCACCAGCCCGCCATAGAACAGCGCCAGCCCCGGCAAGGTCATGAACAGCACCAGCGCGGTCGCGGTCAGCACCCAGGCGGTGTTGCCGGTGTTCAAGGTCGGCGTCTGCGCGGCCTGGGCCAAGGCCTGGGCCGGAATGGCGGCAATGACGGCGAACGAAAGCGGCGCGAACGCGCGCCGCGCGAACCGTGCTTTCATGGATCTCCCCCAACCCCATTTGCGCCGGCCGATTCGGATACGGCTCGGAATTTGTGCAGTGTCTATCACGGGCTGCCTGCCCGGTCACCACGCCGGCCGAATCACGCTCGAATGGAAGGCATAGGGCCTTGATGCCCTGCCCAAATCGTCGCCATGGGGAGGTTCAAGCGCAAGGGCGGGACCCCGCGCCGACGGCCGGACGATTCGCGCGCCGTGTATGGCGATCACGGCCGGCGCATCGCCGCCGGACCGTCACCACGCCAGAATCGCCGGCTGGTAATTCTCGATGCGGTCCTTGATTTTCATCAGCGGCTCGATGCCGTAGAGCTTGCGGGCGTTTTCGCCCAGGAACTTCTTCTGCACGTCCATCGGCACGTTGTATTCCGCCATGTGGTAAAGGCCGTCCCAGGCGTCCTCGGCGTCGTGATGCGGATAGTCCGAGGACCAGATGGCGATGTCCTTGAAGTCCTGCCACAGCTTGTAGACCTGCATTTCGTCGGACTCGAAGCCGATATAACAACGCCCGTAGAACGACTCGACCGGGTCGCGGATAGGGCGGTTTCCGCGCTGGAACGCGAACAGATTGGAGAAGTTCGACGAGCGGTGCAGCACCAGCGGCAGCCACGAGGCGTTGGATTCGAGCACCGCGGCCTTGAGCCTGGGGAACTTGTCGAGCCAGCCGGTCTGCGTCACGACCGTCACCCAGGTCATCGCCTCCATCACGAAACCCAGGGTCTCGGACGCGTCGATCGCCGGGTCCATCGCCGCGGTGATGTTCGAGACGAACTGGCCGGGCGAATAGACCACCGCCTCGTCGGTGAACATCAGCCCCTGCCCGGAATGCCCGCGCGCCTGGGCCATGCGCTGGGCCCAATCCGGCGTCAGCGCCTCGCGCGAGGGGAAGGTATGCATGGCCAGCACCACGCCCAACTCCTCGAACTCGCGCCACAGCGAATCGAACTCGGGCAGGGTGGGGTAGCGGCCGTTCCAGAAGCAGGGACGCACCGCCGCCGCCTTGAAGCCCAGCTTTGCCGCGCGCTTCAACTCCTCGATCGAGGCCTCGACGTTTTGCAACGGCAGCACCGCGCACGGGTAGAGGCGCTTGCGGTCGGCGGCGCAATAGTCCAGCACCCAATCGTTGTAGGCGCGGGCCAATATCGCGGCGGCGCCGGGATCGCGCAGCAACGCCAGGCGCACGAACCAGGTGGGAAACAGCATCACCTGGTCGGTTCCCATCGCGTCCATGTCCTTGAGCCTGGCGTGGGGATCGCGACAGCCCAGCAGCCGACCGAACTTCTCCTGCCACTCCTTGGTTCCGGGGGTCAGCTTGCCGACCTCGATCTTGTCCCAGCGCGCCCAGCCCACCTCGGCCGCGTTCGAGCGTTCGCGCGCGGCGGGCACCACCCGGCCGTTGATCATCAGAAGGTCGCCGTCGGTGTGGAAGCAGAACTGGGTTTTGACCCAGGAACGGCTTTTGGCCGGAACGTACTCGTCCCACACCGCCGGCGGCTCCACCACGTGGCTGTCGCAGTCGAACACCGGAAATGTCTTGGACGTGTTGGTTGCCATCCCTGCCCTCTCCTTGTGTTTTTCAATATTTGAAATATGATTCTATTATCCGGAATCAGGGGCGGAAATGTCAATCAAGCCGGCCTATCTGACGGCGACGCTGGCCAAGGGCCTGGACGTGCTGGAGGCGCTGTCGGACGTCGAGGAGATCGGGCTCAGCGAGCTCGCGCGCCGCCAGGGCGTGTCGGGGCCAACGCTGTTCCGTATCCTGGCCACGCTGGGGGCGCGCGGCTACGTGCATAAGTCGCCCACCGGGCGCTACCGGCTGACTCTCAAGGCCTGGGAGGTCGGCGCCAAGGCGGTGCGCCGCCTGGCGCTGCGCGACGTGGCGCGGCCGTTCATGGAGCGGCTGGCGGCCGAAACCCAGGAGACCGTGAACCTGTCGGTCAGGCAGGGCGACGGCATCGTCATCATCGACAAGATCGACAGTCCCCATCCCGTGCGGGCCGAGACTTTCGTGGGCCTGCGCGCGCCGGTTCATTGCTCGGCCACGGGCAAGGCGATCGTCGCCTTCGAGCGGCCGGAGGCGCTAGAAGCGCTGCTGCCGGAGCGATTGCAGCGTCACACCGACGCCACGATCACCGAACGCGCCGCGCTGCTGCGCGAACTGGCGCAGGTGCGCCGCCAGGGCTGGGCCAGGAACCGCGAGGAATGGCGCCCCGGCGTCTGCGCCGCGGCGGTGCCCGTGCGCGATGCCGCGGGCGCGGTTGCGGCCTCGCTCAGCGTCACGGTGCCGACCTCGCGCTTCCTTGCCGAGGCCGTGCGCGATCGGCTGGTGCCCGCGTTGAAAAAGGCCGCCGCCGCGATCGAGCAGCAGATTGCCCGCGCCGCGCGCTAGGAAAGGACTGGGGAGGCATGGCCGAAACGCAGGGGATCGAGCGGTTTTCACTGAAGGATCGCGTGGTGCTGATCACCGGCGCGCGCGGGGGCCTGGGGCTGGAAATGGCGCGCGGCATGGCCGCCGCCGGCGCCCGGGTCGGCATCAACAGCCGCGACGCCGGCCTGGCGAAGAAGGCGGCGGAAAGAATCCCCGGCGCGTTCCCCGCTCCGTTCGACATCACCGACCTTGCCGCGGCGGACAAGGCAATCAACGCGGTGGCGGCCCGGCACGGGCGCATCGACTGCCTGGTCAACAACGCGGCACTGCGCGACCGCAGGCCGTTCCAGGAGATCGGGGCCGCCGACCTGCGCAAGCTGCTGGAGACCAACCTGGTCGCCGCCTATGAGGTGTCGCGCCTGGCGGCCAAGCACATGGCGGCGCGCAAAGCCGGCCGGCTGATCTTCGTCACCTCGATGGTCGGGCCGCAATCCTTCCAGGGCGACCCGGCCTATGTTTCCTCGAAGGGCGGGCTGGCGTCGCTGATGCGCGCGCTCGCGGTCGAGCTGGGCCCCCAGGGCATCACCGCTAACGCCATCGCGCCGGGATTCTTCCAGACCGCCGCCAACGCGGGTTTCTTCGCCACGTCGGCGGTCGCCGAACTCGGCAAGCGCATCCCCCTGCGGCGCTGGGGGCGCCCGGACGAGCTGGTGGGCGCGGCGATTTTCCTGGCGTCGGACGCCGCGTCCTATGTCAACGGCCATGTGCTGACGGTGGACGCAGGCCTGTCCGTGGCGCTGTAAGGCGCGGCGCGGTTGCGCTAACCTAGCCGTCCGAAATCCCGCCCGCATCGCCGCCCCTGTCCGCCGCAAAGGACCGCCAGGACATGCAGCAAAAGACCGACGCACTGCAGAAGACCGGCGACGCGCCGGCGCTGGACCTGGAATGCCTGCACGAGATCGTCGCGAAGGCCCGCGAGAACCTGGATCAGAACAATTGGGACTACATCGTCGGCGGAACGGAAACCGAAACCACGCTGCGGCGCAACCGCCTGGCGCTGGACTCGATCGCGTTCCGGCCGCGCGTGCTGCGCGACGTAAGCAAGGTGGACGCATCGGTCGAGCATTTCGGGCGCAGGTTGCGCCTGCCGGTATTCATGGCGCCGATCGGGGCATTGGAATCCTTCCACGCCGGCGCCGGCGCGCCGGTCGCCCGCGCGGCGGCGGAATTCGGCGTCGGCCACATGCTGAGCTCGGTGTGCCAGCCCGGGCTGGAAGGCGTGGCCGAGGCCGCGCCCGGGGCGCTGCGTATGTTCCAGCTTTACGCGCTGGGCGACGATGCCTTCGTCGACGATCATGCGGAACGCGCGATGAAAGCGGGCTACGCCGCCTTCTGCCTGACGGTCGACACGGCGCATTACAGCCGGCGCGAGCGCGACATCGCCAAGCGGCACGTCACCGCCGGCCGGCGGCGCGTAACCGGGCGCGACCATCTGGCGCGTCTGGACTGGCGCACGGTGAAGCGCGTGAAGTCCAGACTGAAGGTCCCTCTGGTGCTGAAGGGCATCGCCACCGCCGAGGATGC
>JBQTIS010000157.1:0-2363 GCA_052387895.1 Rhodospirillales bacterium
AAGCCGGGCAACCTCGCGTTTGGCCGGCGGCCGCTGTTCCAACCCGTCGAGTGTCTCCGGAAAAAACTGAATCGTCGGCGTGCCGCGCACGCCGTACCGCTCAGCGAACGATTTTTCGGGCAGGCGCGTTCCTTCGAAATCCGTCACCTCGCGCGCTCCGAGAATGTTGAGGTGGACGATGTCGAAGTTTTCTCGGACATAGCCGGCGATCGCGGGATCGGCGAAATGCACCTCGTGCATCCGCCGGCAGGCCGGGCATCCCCGCAAACCCCAAAGCACGGCGAAACGCTTGCCGCGCCGTGCCGCCGCCGCAAAATCATCGGCGAGTTCCAGGAAGCTCTCGACGTACCAGTCCATCTGATAGAGGCCGTCCTCGCCCAGCTTTGCCTTGGCGCGGGCCGGGAATGCCGCCCCGAGGGCCGCCAGGGCGCAGAAGGTGGCAATGAAGCGGCGGCGGGCCGAACGCGTTTGCATCGAGATATCCATCACGGTCGTTGCGGTTTGGCGTCTTGAACGGCCCTATCCCCAGGTGACTTATTTGAATATTATCGTATATAAATAAGATCAATCAAACGAAGAGTGCAAGCACAACTCAGGGAGCGCGCGTTCGCGTGGCGGATCCGGGCGACCGTGCCGGCGCCCCGCAACGGAGGCACTAGAATGGCGAGTATCCTTCCGCAATCGATCGAGAACGAACTCCGTTCGTCCGACCAACAATCACCCGAGCTACGGGAGATCATGGGCAACGCGCGTAGGGCCAGCGATTTCCTGAAGGCCCTGTCGCACGAAAGCCGCCTGTTGGTTCTTTGCCTGCTGGCCGAGCGCGAGCGGTCCGTGCGCGAGATCGAAGAAATCCTCTCGCTGTGCCAGCCCACCGTCTCGCAGCAGTTGGCGCGCCTGAGGTACGACAATCTGGTGACCACGCGCCGCGACGGGAAGAACATTTACTACCGCTTGGCCAACGACGATGTGCGCGAGGTGATCGAGGTCGTCTACGACATCTTCTGCAAGAGGGCGCGCGACAAACGCACGAAATGACGCGCACGCGGCGGACGGCGGCATTGCTCCGCCGCCGGACCGGGTGGGCGCGGAGGTCCGACCGAATGGAGGGTATGCCCAGTTACGTCGTCGGATTGGCGGGATTGTCGATCGGGACGATCCTGGGCTATGCCATCCGGCGCGCGAAACTGTGCACCTTCGCCGCTATCGAAGATGCCACGGTCGGCGGCGACACGCGCCGTCTGAAAGTGTTCGCGCTGGCCCTCGCGATCGCGATCATCGGCACCCAGGCGCTGATCGCGTTCGGGCTGATCGATCCGCAGGCAACGCCCTATGTGCCCGCTGCGTTTCCGTGGTTGGCGGCGGCGGTGGGCGGATTCCTGTTCGGCGTTGGCATGGCGCTGGTTGGAACTTGCGCATTCGGTTCGCTCGTCCGGCTTGGCGGCGGGGACCTGCGCAGCCTGGTCGTACTGATGGTATTCGGTCTGGTCGCCTATGCGACGATCCGCGGCGTCATTGCCGCTGTACGCGTCGATTATCTCGACCGCGCTGCCCTGGCTTTGCCTGGCGTCGCGCAAGGCGATCTGCCCTCGGTCGTCGGCACGGTGCTGCCCTTCGACTCGCGTCTCGTGCTGGCCGCAGCTGCAAGCGGCGGCCTGATTGTTTGGTCGCTGACCGATCGCAGGCTGTGGTGCGCGCGCCGGCTGATTTGGGCCGGCGCCGTGCTGGGCATCTCAGTTCTGGCCGGTTGGGTGGCGACCGGGGTCCTGCCCGACCCGCTCAACGGCGATGTCAGGCCGCAAAGCTTGAACTTCGTGGCCCCGGTCGGACGCGCGATCTATGGCGCGCTCCTTGGCCAGATCGGCATGGCCGATTTCGGCGTCGGCGCTGTGTTCGGCGTGGCGCTGGGCTCCGGGGCCGCGGCGGCGCGCTCGCATGAGTTCCGCTGGGAGGCGTTTGACGACCAGCGCGAAATGCGCCGGCACCTGGTCGGCGCCGTTTTGATGGGATTCGGCGGAGTATGCGCCGGCGGCTGCACCATCGGCCAAGGCATGACAGCGGCATCGCTGCTGGCGGTCGCGGCGCCGATAGCGGCCGCGGGCATGATTGTCGGTGCGCGCGTGGGCATCTTCTTCCTGGTAGAAGGCTCGACCGGAAAGGCGCTACTGAACGCACTGCGCACGACCCGGCAGGCCGATCGATAGGCGCCGCGGGGCGTTCGCGGGCCAAAGGCGGGCAGGCGCCCACCCGCCAAGTCCCGGCGAGCGATTCGAATGCGCGGCTGCTGGCCCGATCGCGACCGCGAAGGGCGCATCAGGCTGTCCGGAAGCTGGCGGAGAGGGTGGGATTCGAACCCACGGTAC
>JBQTIS010000158.1:0-17105 GCA_052387895.1 Rhodospirillales bacterium
GACGAAGGCGCCGTCGCAGCGGCGTTGGGCGGACGGGCGCTGCGGCTCGACCCGCCGATCGAGTACGGGCCGCTGAGCGCGCGGCTCGCGGTCCAGGGCGTCGCATTGGGCGGCGTGGCGATGACGGCGCTTTACCAGTTCGGGCTGGACGGCGGGCTGAAGCAGGTGCTGCTGGAGAAGCGCGAGCCGGGCGTCAACCCGAAGAACTTCGCCGCCATCGAAGCGGCGCTCGCCGCCGAGCTCGGCAAGCCGGCTGCGGCTTGCGAGCGGTCGCGCGGCTCGCCCAAGCTCGTCGAGCGGCGCTGGACCGGGGACGCGGGCGCCGCCCACCTGACGTTGATGGATTTCACCGGCGCGGCGCTGCGCTACGATCCCAACCGCGACACGACCGACCCGCGCGTGCCGTCCTACGAATACACGCTCTACAGCCGCCGCTCCGTGCCCAAGCGCATCGTGCTGCGTTGGTTTCCGGCGGCCGACAAGTCGCTGGAAGGCCCGGCGCCCTGCCGCTAGGCGGCCAACACGTCGAACACATCGCCTTCCGGCTTCCTGCCCTCGATGTGCCTGACATGCCACAGGGCGTAGAACAGCAACGCCCAGCAGGCGAAGCCGGCGCGGCCCTCGGGCTTCTGGAACAGCGCGCGCACCGCGCCGGGAAGGGCGATCGCCTCGACCGCCGGCCGCGCCGCTAACAGTTCACCGAGTTCGCCGCCGCGCCCGGCGATCCATTCCGCCACCGGGACGGTGAACCCGCGCTTGCGGGCGAAGGCCCGGGCAGCCGGCACCTTTGCGTCGATCCAGCGCCGGAGCAGCGCCTTGCCCAGGCCGCCCTCGACCTTCAACTGGTCGGGCAGCAGAAAGGCGAAGCGCGCGACCTCGGGATCGAGGAACGGCGTGCGGCCCTCTAGCCCGTGGGCCATCAGGCAGCGGTCGAGCTTGGCCAGCAGGTCGTTGGGCAGCCAGTCCGCGCAATCCGTCGCCTGCGCCGACTGCAATCGCGTGCGGCCGGGCCGCCGCGCCGCGCGTTCGGCCGCCGTCAAGCCCGCGCGCCACTTATCCGGCGGCTCCCGCAGCACGCCCAGGCCGTCGAACGCGCCGCGCCGGCGCATGCGCTTGCCGAACCGCCACCACGGCCGCATGGCGTCGCGGTAGCGCCCGTAGCCCGCGAACAGCTCGTCGCCGCCCTCGCCCGACAGCACCACCTTGAACTCGCGCGCCGCCTCGCGCGCGAGCTTGTAGCTCGGCAGGATCGCGTAATCGGCGGCCGGGTCGTCCATCGCCGCCGCGCAGGCCGGCAGCAGCGCCCAGAAATCGTCTTCCTCGAACGGCACCTCGACGTGGCGCGCGCCTGCCGCCGCCGCGGCGGCCTTGGCGAAGTCGCGCTCGTCGCGCGCCGCGGTGCCGGGAAAATACGCGGTGAAGGCGGTCACCGGCTTGGCGTTGAGTTGCGCCATCATCGCCAGCACGGCGGAGGAATCGATCCCGCCCGAGAGAAACATTGCGTAGGGCACGTCCGAGCGCTGATGCACCCTGACGCTGTCTTCCAGCGCCGCGTCGAGCCGCGCCAGCGCCGCGCCGGGATCGATATCGGCCGGAGCGCCATCGGGCAGCGCGTCGAGGCGCCTGCGCTCGACGATGCGCCCGTCCTTGACCGCGACCGTTTCGCCCGGCAGCAGGCGCTTGATGCCCTGGAAAATGGCGTCAGCCCCGGTGGTGAATTGGAGTTGCAGCAGCTCGTCGCGCTTGAACGCGTCGATTCGCGGCGCCACCAGCCCGGCGGCGATCAGCGCTTGCGGCTCGCTGGCGAAGGCGAATCCCTTCGCGGTCTCGGCATGGTAGAGCGGCTTGATGCCGAAAGGATCGCGCGACAGCACCAGCCGCCCCGCGGCGCGGTCGGGGATGGCGATGGCGTACATGCCGCGCAGCCGGCTGGCGTAGTCGAGCCCGTGTTTGCGATACAGGAACAGCGCCGTCTCGCAGTCGGACTGGCTGGCGAACGTCACGTCCTTCATCCCGGCGCGCAGCTCGACATAGTTGTAGATCTCGCCGTTGGCCACCAGCGACGCGCCGCCAGGCTCGTGGAACGGCTGGTCGCCGGTCTTCAGGTCGATGATCGCCAGGCGATTCTGGATCATGCCGACCGGCCCCGACACGTAGCGGCCGCGCCCATCCGGCCCGCGATGCGCCAGCGCACCGGCCAGGAGGTCGAGCACGCGCTCGTCGACCGCCCCGCCCGCCGCCATCATTCCGGCGATGCCGCACATCCCGCGTCAGCCCCCCGCCACCACGCGCTCGAAAAACGCGCGGTATTGGGCGACGACGGTGGCTTCGGAAAAGCTCTCCTCATAGGCGCGATGGCCAGCTTCGGCGAAGCGCGCGCGCAAACCGGCGTCGGCCAACAGGCGCTTGATCGCCACCGCCAGCGCGACCACGTCGCTGACCGGCGCCAGCAATCCGGTTTCGCCGTCGCGGATCAGCGCCCCGGGCCCGACCGCGCGCGCCGCCACCACCGGCTTGCCGGCCGACCAGGCCTCGATCACCACGTTGCCCAAGGGCTCGTGCCGCGACGAACAGACGAATACATCGCAGGCAGCCAGCAGCGCCGCCACGTCGTCGCGCCATCCCAGGAACCGCACGCGCGGCGCAACGCCCAGCTCCGCCGCCAGGCGCTTCAGCGCCGCCTCCTCCTCGCCAGCGCCGGCAAGCCACAAATAGGCGCCGGGTATCTCCGTCAGCGCGCGCAACAATATGTCGAACCCTTTGTTCCGGTGCAGCCGCCCCAGGCCCAGCAACAGCGGCGCGTCGGCGGGCGTGTCGAGCGCGGCGCGCGGCAGCGCCGCGCCGCGCATCGCGTCCACGAAATTCGGAAGATAGTGCGCACGCTCCGGCGGGCAGCCATTTCGCTTGATATAGTCCACGATATCCGGCGTGTTGCCGATGAGATGTTCGCAGCGGCTGAAATATTTCAGCTTGTAGTACCCGCCCAGCCGCCCGACATGGACGAACGAAGCCTCGCGCGTGGGCCGGGGGCAGAACGACGAGGCGCGGCTCATCCAGGTCAGTACGACCCGGGGCTTGAAGGCGGCGATCTCGCGCCTCAGCGCGGGCCGCGTGGCGAAGTCGAGCCAGCCGCCGAACTCGAGCTGCACCGGCTCGATGCCGCCGGCCCCAAGGAGTTTCGCGCGCGCGGGATCGCTGCGGATCACCACGCGCTGCTCGACCCCCGCGCGGTCCAGCGCCAACACCAGGCGCTCGAAGAACCCTTCCGCGCCGCCGTGCTTGGCGCCGGCGATCGCCTGCAACACGCGCGTCACGGGATGAGCGCCTCGAAAGCGGCGGCCGCCTGGGGCCAGCCCCAGCCGCGCTGGCGTTCCAGCGCCGCGCGGTGCTGGCGGCGCCACAGGTCGTCGTCGCCGAGCAGGCGCACGGCGTTCAGCGCGAAGTCGCTGTCGTCGGCCGCCACGAAGCCGGTTTCGCGATCGATCACGCGCTCGGACGTGGCGCCGATGGCCTGCACCACCGCCGGCACGCCCAGCGCCTGGGCCTCGGCGACCGCCAGGCAGAAACTCTCGCCCGGATCGCCGCGATAGAGCATGGCGCGGGACTGGCGCAGCTCGTCCACCAGCACGGACCGCGCGACCGGTTGGCGCAGCACCACGCCGCGATCGCGCAAGGCGCGGGCGCGCTCTAGCACCGCCTGCATGGCTGCCGACTTGGCGGCGCCGTAGTCGCCGTAGGTGGCGGGACCGGAAAACACGTGCAGCTCGGCCGCGGGCAGGGCGGGATGGATGCGCGCGGCCCACAGCTCCAGCAGCCACGCCAGGCCGCGCAGCGGATTGGACGTGAATATGGCGCGCGCGGGCGGTGGCGCCGAAGCCGGGCGCGCCTTGAGGAACAGATCGTCCACGCCCAGGGGGATGGCGATGCGCGGGCCTCCTGGCGCCCAGGCAGGATACGTAGCCATGTGGCTGGGGCCGGCGAACACCAGGGCCGGGCGCTGCCAGGCGAGCTTCCACAGATAGCGCAGCTTCAAGAGATAGCGGGCGGGATTGTGCAGCCAGAACACGGTGCGGCGCGCGCGCCTCGCCATGCGCAGGATCAGCTTGTCGCCGCGGTTGGCGATGTAGAGATCGGCGCTTGAAGGAAAGCCGCCCGCGATCGGCGCCCATTCCACGCCCCAATGCACACCGGGATGGGCGCAGTTGTTGCGCACGCCGACCGCGTGGCCGCGCGCGGCCAGGGCCTCGGCTAGGTTGACGAAGGCCGACTCGGCCCCGCCCAAGGCGCGCTCGCGCAGCATCAACCCGTCGAAAACGATGCCGTCGTCGGCCATGACGATGCGCGCCATCAGCGCCCATCCTTTTCCAGCGGGGCCTTTTCCAGCGTGGCCTTGAGATAGGACAGGATGGGATACAGCGCCGCGCAGGTGGCGATGACGAAGCCATAGCCGCCCTCGCGATAGCCCCTGCGCGCGACGTAGCATTTCCAGAAGCGCGAGAAAATGCGCCGGACGTTGTGCGCGAAGCTGCCGGGGTCGCCCGAGGCGCGCAGATCCATCGCCCGCAGGCTGCTATAGCGGTTCAGCCGCCCCAGCATGTCGGATATGTCGCGGTCGACGTAGTGCTGGATCGGATTCTTCAGGCGCGGCCCCTTGCCGCCTATAAACATCAGCTTGGGATGCACGCGTTCGTGCGCCCAGGACTTCGATCCCTTGCGGAACAGCCCGGCATAGGCCGAGCGCCCGAACGACGCGCCCCAGCCCCAGCGCACCAGCCGGTCGCCCACGTAATTGTCGACGGGAATTTCGTGGATGTCGTGCCTCGAGCTTCGCGCGGTTTCCGCGATCTCGTGCGCCAGGGCTTCGCCCACGCGCTCGTCGGCGTCCACCTCCAGCACCCAGGGGCCGCGGCAGAATTCGATGCCGGCGTTGCGCCGATCGCCCTCGATCTCCCACGCGCCGATCAGGATGCGGTCGGTGAATCGCCGCGCAATCTCTTCGCTGCGGTCGGTCGAGCGGTCCAGTACCACCACGATCTCGTCGGCGAACCGCAGGCGCTCCAGGCATTCGGCCAGCCGCGCCTCTTCGTTGTGCGCCACGACCAGGGCGGAGAGCCGCGCCGTCATGCCGCCTTCCCCTGCATGCGCCGCCAAAGCGCCTCGGCGGCGGCGGCGGCGGTGTCCACGTCCAGCCCGTCCATCAGCGTGTCGGTGGTCCGGTGATCGAATCCGGGCGCCCCGACCAAGTCTTGGTAGCTTTCGCGCGTGCGCGCGACAGCGGCGTGCTCGCCCCAGGGAGCGTAGCGGAATTCGGGGCTGGGGCCGAACAGCCCGAGCGTCGGCGCGCCCGCGGCGGCGGCGAGGTGCATCAGGCCGGAATCGTTGCCGATGAACAGCGCGCATTTCTGCAAGACGGCGGCCAGTACCGGAAGCTCGGCCGCGCCGGCCAGGTCGATGCGCCGCTCCGCGGGGATCGAATCCAGAACCGGCGCCGCCTGGGGGCGCTCGTTCGCCGCTGCGAGCACCGCTACCCGCGCGTTGGGAAGAATCCCGCCGGACGCGGTGAGTCGCGATGCCAGCGCCGCGAAACGCTCGGCCCGCCATTGCTTGCCGCGCCAGTTCGCCGCGGGCGCCACCGCCAGCACCGGCCCACCGGGACGGACCAGGCGGTCTGCCTCGGAGCGGTCGCGCTCGCCGAGCCATACGACCGGCGGCGGCGGCTGGGGCAGGCCGATCGCGGCCGCCACTTCGAACATGCGGTGCCGACCCTTGAGCTTGGGCGCGCGGTAATGCCGGCCCTTCAACAGCAGGTAGGGAACCGGTGTGCGGCGCAAATCGACCACGATATCCCAGCGCCTGCCCGCGAGCCGCCGCCACAGCGACAGGTAGTGCAGGCCGAAACGCCGCTTGTCCAGCGCGATCAGCGCCTCGAGTCCGGGCAGCGCGCGGAACAACGGGGCGGCCGGTTGGCCGCAGGCCACGGTCACCGCGATGCCGGGATGGGCGTGGCGCAAATGTTCCAGAAGCCCCGTGGTCAGAACGGCGTCGCCGACCCGCGTCGCGGTGATGAACAGCAGCCGCATCGCGGGGGTTATACGGCGCGGCGCAAGGGCTTGCCAAGCCACGCCCCCGCGCCATTTATTATCGAGGTATAGTCGGGCCGCGACGGGAGGAACGAAGCTGATGGGTGGCAAGGGCTATGTCGAGCTGGCCGGGCGGGGGGTGTTGGCGGTATCCGGCCCCGACGCGCGGGCGTTCCTGCAAGGGCTGGTGTCGAACGACGTGCTCGGCGTGTCGCCGGCCAGGGCGATCTATGCCGCGCTGCTGACGGCGCAGGGGCGCTACCTGCACGACTTTTTCATCGCCGAAATCGCCGGCGCGCTGTGCCTGGATTGCGAGGCGGCGCGGCGCGACGACCTCATGCGGCGTCTCAAAATGTACAAGCTGCGCTCCAAGATCGCGCTGGAGGACCTGACGCCGCGCCTGGCCGTAGCCGCGCTTCCGGGCGCCGGCGCACCGGCATCGCTCGGCCTCGCCCCGCAAGCGGGCGCCGCCAAGGAACTGGCGGGCGGCGGCGTGTTCGTCGACCCGCGTCTTGCGGCCATGGGCGCGCGCGCCATCTTGCCGCGCGAGAAACTGGCCGCCACGATGGCGGCCGCGGGCTTCTCGCCTGCCGCCGCCGGAGAGTACGAAACGTTGCGGCTGACTCTGGGCCTGCCCGACGGCAGCCGCGACCTGCCGATCGAGAAGGCGCTGCTGCTGGAGAACGGCTTCGACGAGTTGAACGGCGTGGACTGGAAAAAGGGCTGCTATGTCGGCCAGGAGCTGACCGCGCGCACCAAGTATCGCGGCCTGGTCAGGAAGCGGCTGCTGCCCGTGCGGATCGACGGCCCCGCCCCTGCGCCGGGCACCGAGGTAAAAGCCGGCGGCGACGAGGCCGGGGAAATGCGCTCGGCCAGCGGCGCGCTGGGGCTGGCGCTCTTGCGGCTCGAATTCGTGGACAAGCTGTTGACCGCAGGCGACGCGAAGCTCGTTGTAAGCAAGCCGGAATGGGTCAGACTGTCCGACGCCGAGGCTACGACATCGTAATGGCCCGCGCCCGCCTGCGCGACTTGGGCATCGTCGTCGGCGCCTTGCCGCCTGGGCCGCTGAACGCCATCACCGACGTCGCGGGCGTGCGCGTCGGCCATTCGACGATCGTCCACGACCAGCCGTTCGTCGCCCGCACGGGCGTCACGGCTGCGTGGCCGGCCGGCCCGGACATCTGGACCAACGCGGTATTCGCCGGTTTCCATTCCTTCAACGGCAACGGCGAGATGACCGGCACGGCATGGGTCGCCGAGCAGGGATTGCTGTGTGCGCCGGTCTGCATCACCAATACCTATTCCGTCGGCACGGCGCGCGACGCGATCATCGCCTATGGCGCCAAAATCGGCGTGCCTTTGGCGTGGCACCTGCCCGTCGCGGCCGAGACCTATGACGGTTGGCTGAACGAGATCGAGCATTTCGCCGTCACCAAGGAACATGTATTCCAAGCCATCGACTCCGCCTCGGCCGGCCCGGTGGCCGAGGGCTGCGTCGGCGGCGGCACGGGGATGATCTGCCACGAGTTCAAGGGCGGCATCGGCACGGCCTCGCGCGTGGCTAAGACCGGCGGCGCGATCTATACCGTGGGCGCGCTGGTGCAGGCGAACTATGGCCAGCGCGATTTGCTGCGCGTCGCGGGCGTGCCGGTGGGCAAGGAGATCGGCAAGGACGTGGTGCCGTCTCACCGCGACCAGCAGAAACGCGACGGCTCGATCATCGTGATCCTAGCGACAGACGCGCCGCTGCTGCCGATCCAATGCCAGCGCCTGGCGCGTCGCGCGACCGTGGGCCTGGCCTGGGTGGGCGGCATCGGCGCCAATTCCAGCGGCGACATTTTCCTGGCGTTTTCCACCGCCAACCGCGTGAAGCAGGGCGAGAACCTGGCGAACGTGCGGATGCTGGCGGCCGATCAACTGACGCCGCTGTTCCAGGCCGCGGCCGAAGCGACGGAAGAAGCGATCCTGAACGCCATGACCGCCGCCGAAACCACGACCGGGCAGAAGGGCCGCACCGTCCACGCCTTGCCGCTGGATCGCCTGCAAGACGCGATGCGGAAATATGGCCGGCTGAAATAGGCGCTACAGCGCCGCCTTGATCTTCTCGAAATTCGCCTTGATCCGCGCCGTGTCGCCGGCGCGGTGGCCCCAGTTCATCTTCAACTCGTCGCCGACGCGCCGGGGCAGCACATGGAGGTGGAAATGGAACACCGATTGCTCGGCGCCCTTGCCGTTGGCCTGAACCAGGTTGATGCCGTCGGGGTTCAGCGCCTGCTTGACCGCCTTGGCCACGCGCTGCGCCGTTGCGGCGACCGCGCCCAAGAGCGCCGGCGGCATGGCGTGGAGATCGGCGTGGTGCGCCTTGGGGATAGCAAGCGCATGCCCGTCGTTGCCGGGATTGATGTCCATGAAGGCCAGGGTATCGGCGTCCTCGTACAGCTTGAAGCAGGGAATCTGCCCAGCGACGATCTTGCAGAATATGCAGGTGGGGTCCGCGCTCACGGCCGCCGTCTCCTTGTCCCGGGTCTGTTAGAGGAACGCCGGCTTGCCGGCGATCCAGGGATGCGCCAGCAGCAACGCCGCGTACAGCGCCACGCCGACGACGATTCGCGCCCAGCCGATCCCGGCGAAATCGAACTTGGCGCGGCCGCTTATGATCGCGGCGAACGGTACGACAGAGCTTCCCATGGCGATCGGCCCCCAGGCAGCGCCCATGCGGCGCTGCGCCTTGGCGTCGATCGACGGCATGCCGCCCAGCGCCAGCGCGGCCATGCCGCCGAACAGCAATACGCTGGCCGTGTCGCCGTTGGCGACAAGATGCGCCAGCGCCCACAGCGCCACGCCCCACAGGAACGGGTGGCGCGTGATCTTCATGATGCCGGGCACCGGATCGGGCAGATCGGCCGCGCGCTCGCCGCCCACCGCAGTCGAGTTGGGCGTCGAAAATCCCGCGACCAGCAGGATGCAGGCGAACGGCAGCACCAGCACGGGAATCAGGCGCAGGAACGCCGTATCCGCCCATAGCGGCCGGTAGGGCGCGCGGCCATAGGCCAGCAACACCCAGATCAGCGTCACCGCCGAGAACAGCGAGAACACCAGGCGGAAGCGCGCCTCGCCGCCCACCATGTCGGCGAACGTCTTGCGCAGCGGCGTGCCGGCGAACAGGAAATGCCCGCCCACGAAGGCGACCAGCGCCAATACCAGCCCGGTCATGGAACCGAGGAACATGCGCCGATTATCGCCGGACCGGCCCCGCCGGGGAAGTGGCGAACGGCAGGCGGCCTAGATCGCGGGCGCGGGCAAACCTGCCTGCCGGCACGCGGCAATCAGCGTATTGCGCAACAGGCAAGCGATGGTCATCGGCCCCACGCCTCCCGGCACGGGGGTGATGGCGCCGGCGACCGCGACCGCCTCGGCGAAGGCCACGTCCCCCGTCAGCTTGCCATCGGCCCGCCGGTTGATGCCCACGTCGATCACCGCGGCGCCGGGCTTGATCCAGTGGCCGCGCACCATCTCGGGCTTGCCAACCGCGGCGATCAGGATGTCGGCGCCGCGGCATACCGACGGCAGGTCGCGCGTCTTGGAATGCGCCAGGGTGACCGTGCAGTCCGCCCCCAACAGCAGCGCCGCCACCGGCTTGCCGACGATCTGCGAGCGGCCGATCACGACGGCATGAGCGCCCCGAAGGTTCGCCATCGCGCGCCCAAGCAGCAGCATGCAGCCCTGCGGCGTGCAGGGCACCAACCCGCCGCCCGCGCCCCACAAAAGGCCGGCATTGACGGGGTGGAATCCATCCACGTCCTTGCCCGGGTCGATCGCCGCGATCACGGCCCGCGGATCGACCTGCCTGGGCAGGGGCAGCTGCACCAGAATGCCATTGACCCCGGGATCGGCGTTCAAGCGCCCGACCAGCCCCAGCACTTCCGCTTGTGCGGCCGTGGCCGGCAGCCGGTATTGCGCGCTGTCGAAGCCCGCCGACTTGGCGTCGCGTTCCTTGTTGGCGACATAGAGCTTGCTGGCCGGGTCGTCGCCTACCAGCACCACGGCCAAGCCCGGCGCGCGCGCGCGCGTGGCCCTGTAGGCGGCCACCGCCTGGGCGACGCGCGCGTTCGACTCCCTGGCCGCCGCCTTGCCGTCGATGATGGTGGCGCTCACGCCTTTTCCTCTAAAATCCGCTCCAGCCGGCGCAAGAGGTCGGCCGGATCGCCCGCCACGGCGACCAGCTTGGTGCGCCGCGCATGGCCGGAAACGATGCTGAACGACGACGGCGGCAGGCGGCTGCGCCGCGCCAGCAGCTTCAGCAGCGCCGCGTTGGCCTTGCCGTCCTCGGGCGGCGCCGAAACCCGCGCCTTCAGCGCCGGACGCCCGTCCGCGCCGGCTACGACCCCGCCGAGACGCTCGGCCGAGGCCTTGGGCGTCAGCCGCACGCTCAAGCGCACGCCGCCGGGAAACGGCGTCAGCGGCGACGGGCTTTGCGTCAAGATGGCAGCGGCCTTGCGGCGCCGGCGGTCAACGCGGCCAATATTCGAACAGCAGGTTGCGCGCGAAGATCAGCACCAGGATCACCACCACCGGCGACAGGTCGAGACCGCCCAGATTGGGCAGGAAGCGACGGACCGGGGCCAAGGCGGGCTCGGTGATGCGGTATAGGAACTCGCCGATCGTGCCGATCACGCGGTTGCGCGGATTCACCACGTTGAACGCGACCAGCCAACTCAGGATCGCCGAGGCGATCAGCAGCCAGATATAGACTGAGACGACGGTATCGATGAGGTAGAGCAGCGAGACCATGGGATTTCCGCCGCTGAAATAGGGGACTTGCGGGCGGCTACCCTAGCTTCCGGGCCGTTCCGGCGCAAGGCGATGGGTCCGATTCCACCGGCAACGCCCTGGATTTCCTTGCCTTGACACCCGCGCCCCCCCTACCCATTATCCGCGCCGCCAAAACCGGGCGGCCGCGTCCCAAAGCGGCGCTCCCGTTGGCTTTTCAACGCGGTTTCGTGGGGCTGTAGCTCAGTTGGGAGAGCGCCTCGTTCGCAATGAGGAGGTCAGGGGTTCGATTCCCCTCAGCTCCACCACCCCCCTTCACCGCGCGCGCCCGAATCTGAGCCGCGCGCCGATCGCCAGCGCATAGACCGCGGGGATCACGACCAGCGTCAGCACCGTCGACGACGCCATGCCGCCGATCATCGGCACGGCGATGCGCTGCATGACCTCGGAGCCGGTGCCGCTGCTCCACAGAATGGGTAAGAGGCCCGCAGTGATGGCGACGACGGTCATCATCTTTGGGCGCACACGATTGACGGCGCCTTCCATGATCGCCGCGAATAGATCGTAGCGTGTTGGCGCGCGCCCCTCGGCTTTGCATGCCTCCATCTGGTCCTTCCAAGCGCTGTCGAGATAGATCAGCATCACTACGCCGGTTTCGGCGGCCACGCCGGCGAGCGCGATGAACCCCACCGCCACCGCGACCGACAGATTGAAGCCCATCCACCACATCAGCCATAGTCCGCCGACGAGCGCGAAGGGCAGCGACAGCATCACGATCAGCGTCTCGGTCAAGCGCCGGAAATTGAGGTAAAGCAGCAGGAATATCGTGAACAGCGTGATGGGCACGATGATCTTGAGGCGGGCCTTCGCCCGTTCCAGATACTCGTACTGGCCGCTCCACTGAATGTAGTAACCGGGCGGAAACTTCACCTGGTCGCGCACAGCTGTCTGCGCATCGGCAATATAGCCGCCAATATCGCGATCTCGAATATCAACGAAGACATAGGCGGTAAGCTGTCCGTTTTCGGTTCGGATGGTCGTCGGTCCTTGCACAAGTTGGATATCCGCAATCTGGCCAAGCGGCACCATCATCCCGTCGCCGCCCGACACCAGCACCTGCGAGCTGATCATCTGCGGATCGCTGCGCAAATCGCGGGGATAGCGGAGAATCACGCCAAACCGCTCACGCCCCTCGACGGCGGTCGTGACGTTTTCACCGCCGAGCGCCGTGGCGATCGCTTCCTGAAGGTCGCCGATCGTCAGTCCATAGCGCGCCAAGGCCGAGCGCTTCGGCTCGATATTGAGGTAATAGCCGCCGATGATCCGCTCGGCGAAGGCGCTGCTTGTCCCTGGCACGGCGCGCAGGACGACCTCGATCTGGCGAGCCAATTTCTCGATCTCCCCCAGGTCCTTGCCGTAAACCTTGACGCCGATCGGGGTGCGGATGCCCGTGGCCTGCATGTCGATGCGCGCCTTGATCGGCATGGTCCAGGCATTGCTGACGCCCGGCAATTGCAACGACCGATCCATCTCCCCAATCAGCTGGTCCACCGTCATGCCCTTTCGCCATTCCCCTTCAGGTTTCAGGTTGATAACCGTCTCGAACATCTCGGTCGGCGCGGGGTCGGTGGCTGTGCCCGCCCGACCTGCCTTGCCGTACACTGACGCTACCTCGGGGAAACTCTTTATTACCTTGTTCTGGGTTTGCAGCATTTCGGCCGCTTTGGTTATCGAAAGCCCGGGCAGGGTCACCGGCATGTAAAACAGAGTGCCTTCATTGAGGTTGGGCATGAATTCGGTACCTAGACGCATGGCCGGATAGACAGAGGCGACCAGCGCGCCGACCGCGACCAGGATGGTCGGGGTTTTGACCTTGAGCACCAATCGGATGACGGGCCGGTATAACCAGATAAGGAACCGGTTGATCGGGTTCCGATGCTCGGGGATGATTCGCCCACGGATAAACATCACCATCAGAACGGGCACCAGCGTCACCGAAAGCAAGGTTGCGGCGGCCATCGAGAGGGTATTGGTATATGCGAGCGGCTTGAACAGGCGCCCTTCCTGGGCTTCCAAGGCAAATATCGGCAGCAATGAAACGGTGATAATAAGCAAGCAGAAGAACAGCGAGGGGCCTACCTGGACCGCCGCGTCGATCAGAACCTGAAGGCGAGGTTTGTCGGGCGACGCCCTCTCCAGGTGCTTGTGGGCGTTTTCGATCATGACAATGGCCGCATCCACCATCGCGCCGATGGCGATGGCAATGCCGCCCAGGCTCATGATGTTCGAGCCGATGCCGAGCGCCTGCATGGCCGCCATGGCGATCAAGATTCCGACCGGCAGCACGATGATCGCCACCAATGCGCTGCGGACGTGCAGCAGGAAGACTATGCACACGGCCGCTACGATCAGGCTTTCCTCGATCAGCGTGTTGCGGAGATTGGCGATGGCCCGATAGATCAGGTCGGAACGGTCATAGACCGTCTGGACCGACACTCCTTCGGGCAGGCTCGGGGCAATTTCCGCAATTTTTTCCTTTACGCTTTTGATCACGTCCAAGGCATTCTGCCCGAACCGCTGTATAGCGACGCCGCTGACCACCTCGCCCTCGCCGTTGAGCTCGGTCAGGCCACGCCGCTCGTCCGGTCCGATCTCGACCCGCGCCACGTCGCCCACTAGGACCGGGGTGCCTCGGTTGGACTTCAGGACGATTTCTTCGATATCCCGGGTGCCACGTAGATAGCCGCGACCGCGAACGACGAACTCAGTCTCGCTCAGCTCAACCACTCGGCCGCCGACATCGGTGTTGCTCTGCCGTATCGCCTCCCGCAGCTTGCTCGCCGTGACGCCATAGGCTTGGAGACGACGTGGATCGACCACGATCTGATACTGCTTGACGAAGCCGCCGACGCTGGCGACCTCAGCGACGCCATCCGCCTTGGCCAGGCCATAGCGAATGTGCCAGTCCTGCAGCGTTCGCAGCTCGGCCAGGGAGCGCTGGGCGCCTGTGACGACATACTGATAAACCCACCCCACACCCGTGGCGTCCGGCCCCAAGGTGGGCGTGACGCCGGCAGGTAGCCGTTTCGCGGCGAAATTCAGGTACTCCAGAACCCGGCTCCGGGCCCAGTAGATATCCGTGCCGTCCTCGAAAATTATGTAGACGAAGGAAACGCCGAAGTACGAGAATCCTCGCACGACCTTCGAGCGTGGAACGCTCAACATGGCAGTCGTCAAGGGGTAGGTCACCTGGTCCTCGACCACTTGCGGCGCCTGGCCCGAGTACTCTGTGTAGACGATGACTTGCGTGTCGGAAAGATCGGGGATCGCGTCGATCGGCAGACGCGTTACGGCCAGAATGCCGAGGCCAATGACGAAAAACGTGCCGACCAGCACAAGGAAGGTATTGCGCGCAGACCAGCGGATGATCGAGGCGATCACGGCTTTGTCTCCCGCACCAGCGATGCTGGGCCGCTTGCTTCGGCTGGCTTGGCAAGTGGCGCGGTAAATGCGCCAAGCGCGGCCTTAAGATTACTTTCCGCGTCGATCAGGAAATTGGCGCTGACCACCACCTTCTCATCGACGGCGAGGCCATCAAGTATCTCGATATAGGTTTCCGTACGCGCGCCGAGCTTCACGGGGCGGGGTTCGTATCTGCCCGCGCCACGTTCGACCAGGACTGCCTGGCGCATGCCACTGTCGAGAACGGCCGAGACTGGCACGGTGATGCTTTCAGTGGCGCCAACCGCGGCGGCGATTTCCACCGTCGCATACATGTCGGCCCTGAGCCGGCCGTCCGTATTCGGCACTTCAAGCCGAACTTTAGCGGTTCGCGTTTCGCGCGATACCACCGGATAGATGAACTCCACCTTGCCTTCGAACACTACGCTGGGGAATGCGTTGACGATGACCCGTGCTAGTTGGCCTTCGCGAATAAGTCCCAGGTCCTGCTCGAACACGTCGGCGATAAGCCAGACCTGCGAGATGTCGGCGAACTCGTACAATGTGTCGCCGGGCATGAATCGCATGCCCTGAATGGCGTTCTTCTTGACCACCACACCCGATGTAGGCGCGTGAACGGAGATAAGCCTACGCACCGCGCCTCCACGCTTCAAATGATCGGCGAGTCCCTGAGGCACGTCCAAGTTGCGCAGCCGTTGCAATGCCGCTTCTGCCACACGTTCGACCACTGAGCGGAGATCTGCGTTCGTGTCGCTGATATCACGACCTGCCGATGTCGCGGCGACGTATTCCTGCTGGGCGAGGACCAATTCGGGGCTGTACACCTCCATCAGCACGTCGCCCCGGCGCACGGCTTGACCCGTCGTGTTGACCACGAGGCGCTCGATCCAGCCTTCGTAGCGCGTGGACACGATCTGCTGGCGCTTCTCGTCGATCTGCACGGTGCCCGCGGCCCGAACGGTCTTTTCCAGCTTGCGCTTGATCGCTGCTTCGGTGCGAACGCCCAGTTTTTGTACCTTGTCGAGGCTGACCTTCACGGTCCCGGCGGCATCCTGCTCCTCGCCCTCGTAGACGGCGATGTAGTCCATCCCCATCCAGTCCTTTTTCGGGGTCGGCGAGGTGTCGGGCAGGCCCATCGGATTGCGGTAATAGAGAACTTTTTTGGAGCCGGCGGCTTGCGCGCCCGGTTTCGCCGGTTCGGCCGGTGGCGCGCCGGGCTGATGCAGTTCGATCGTGATGAAGTCTTCGCCACGATCGTTCTTGCGCGGCGCTGGGGAGTCCGGCAGCGTGCCGTAAGGATCGCGATAGACCGTGATCTTGCGCAGCGCGGCTTCTTGGGCCGGGGCCGACGCCATTGCGTCCTGCGGCTTCTCTATGGGGCGCTGTTGTCCCGTCCAATACCCGGCGGCGCCGGCGCCGCCCGCGAGGACCGCCGCCAGCGCCACGATCATCCACCCCTTCATTGCGCGCCTCCGACGGCTCGCTCGAGCGATGCCAGATACTTTCGCTGTTCCGCCTGCGCCTTGAGGATATCCACTTGAATACGCCTGCGCTGATGCTCCAAGTCGAACACTTGGCCGAGTTCGCCGCCGCTGCGTTCGTAGGATGCCAATGCGGCGCGATACGTTAGATCGGCCTGGGGTAGCAGCTTCTCGATCAGCACTTGCTCCACCTGCCGCGCTCCCTGCAACCCGGCGAGCGCCTCCTGGATCTCCCCTTGAATGCGGACAAGAGCCGCGCGTTGGCGCGTTTCTGCGGCGGCGGTCTTCGCCGTCGCCTCGCGGACCTGCGATTCACGCGCGCCCCATTGCAAGGGGATCTTGAAGCCGATGCCGGCGGTATAGCCGGGAGGACCGTTCGCACGGTCGATTCCGCCGACGCTGACCGTCACGTCGGGATACCACCCCTTCTCCGCCAGCCGCCGGCCGTCGTTCGCCGCGGCGATCTCGGCTGTCGAGGTGATGATTGCTGGGTTGGATCGGCGGGCCTTGTCCAACAGCGCGTCTATCTGCAAGGCGTCAGGCGATGGCAGCGGCGGTAGGGCAACGGGATTCGCCAGCGGCGCATCGGCTGGGCGGCCAAGCAGGGCATTGATCTGCGCCGCCGCTCCTGCGCGATCCGCTTGCAGCCTAGCAACCTCCGCCAGAAGCCGGGTTTTTTCGAGTTCCGCTTGCAACACATCCTGCTGCTTGCCGATTCCCTGAGCCACTCGAGCGGCCGTCAGCTGGACATGGCTGTGGAAAACCTGATGGATGCGTTCGGTGAGGGCGATGGATTGATGGGCCAGGTAGTATTGCGCGAACGCCACCTTGATCCGCATCTCAAGTTCTACGGCGACGGACTTCTGCCGCCCCCGCACTTGGTCGGCTTCGGCGGAAGCGATGGATCGCCGCAGGTCGCGTTTACCCCACCACGGGATTTCCTGCTCGATGCTGTAGTAGAACTTGTTGATCCGTCCGCCATCGGTCCGGTCCACTTCGTCCGACATCAGCTTGGCCGTGGGGTCGGCGAAAGCGCCAGCGGCATCGATCCTGGCGAGCGCCGCCTCGGTATCGAGACCGGCAGCGGCCAGTTCCGGACTCAATTGGCGAGCTTGTGCCAGCAGTTCATCGACCGTGGCGCCAAATTCAGCCGCGATAGCGCCTCGCGGAAGTTGACTCGATGCCATGGCAATCAAGAGTACTGCCGGCGCCGCAAGGACCGAGCGCGGCCACGCGCGCAATGCGAAGGGCATCATGTTGTTCCCCCAGGTAAAGCCAGTTGGCTTCGAGCGTAGCACGCTCAACCGGCGGC
>JBQTIS010000159.1:0-3327 GCA_052387895.1 Rhodospirillales bacterium
CGGGATTGGCAGTCCGCTCATCCGTTCCGGGCTTCATGCGTGCCGCCGCGGCCCTGGCCTTGGCGGCGATGCTGTGCGCCGCGCCGGGGCCCGGCTTCGCGCAGAACGACAAGGCCGACAAGGGCGGCAAGCTGCCGCGCTACGCCTCGTTGCGCTCGGGCGAGGTCAACGTCAGGACCGGGCCGGGGCCGCGCTATCCCGTGGAATGGGTGCTGACCCGCCGCAACATGCCGGTCGAGGTGATCGCCGAGTTCGACACCTGGCGGCAGGTCCGCGACCGCGAGAACACGCTGGGCTGGGTGCACCAGGCCATGCTGTCGGCGCAGCGCTATGTGATGATCATGGCCGACGAGATGCAGCCGCTCTTGCGCCGCCCGGACGATGCCGGCCCCGCGGTGGCGATGCTGGAGCCGGGGGTGGTGGCGCAGCTGCTGCAATGCGATCCGCAATGGTGCCGGCTGCAGGCGAACCGCGTGAGTGGCTGGGTGAAGCGCAAGTCGATCTGGGGGGTCTATCCCGACGAGGACGTGAAATGAGCGCGCCCCCCTTGCCGCCGGCCGAGATCGAGCGCTTCCGGCGCCAGGGCTATATCAACGCCGTGCCGGCGCTGAACCCTTCCGAGGTCGCGCGGTTCGTCGCAACGGCGGAGCGGTTCGAGGCCGAGCGCCCGGGCGACGTCGGCTGGGCCTTCGACATCAAGTGCAATCTTCTGTTCGACTGGGTCCACGCCAACGGCGCGCATGCCCGCATCCTGGACGCGGTGGCGCAGCTCATCGGCCGCGACATCCTGCTGACCAATTCCGTGTTCCGCATCAAGGAGCCGGGCTCGGCCGTGGAATACGGCTGGCACCAGGACTCGGCGCGGATCGTGGTCGATCCCCTGCCGGTCATCGCCTATATCGCGTTCACCGACGCGACCGCGCGGAACGGGTGCCTCAGCGTCATTCCCGGCACGCACCGCGCCGTCGCGCCGTTCGATCTGGTCAGCAACCCGGGCCAGCCGAACCGCCGCGTGGCGCGGGTGCGCGACCCCGATCCGTCGCGCGCGGTCGACCTGGAGATGAAGGCGGGCGAGATGGCGCTGTTCAGCGCCAACCTGATCCACGGCTCGCGGCCGAACCGCGCTCGGACCAGGCGTTTCGCCGTGCTGCACGACTACACCCCGGCCGCGGCGCGCCAATCCACCGGCCGCGGCTCGGGACAGTTGGTGATGGGCGAGGACCGCTTTGGAAATTTCGGGCGCGAGCCCGCGCCGGGCCCGGATTTCGAGGCCAACGCCGCCGTGCGCCGGCGGATCCTGAGCCAATTCCCCGAGAACATCCTGATGGGGCCGCTGGAGCCGGGCCGCAAGCCCGATTTCCCCGACCGGCCTGTCGCCTAGCCTCCGCCAGACGCCAATGTCACGGGCTCGTGACGCATCGTGTATTCTCGATGCGGTGGGCCGCCGGTAACGTCGCCGGATGCCGCGCGGGGCCCCGCTGATCTCCATTGTCATCCCGACTCTGAACGAAGCCGATGCCCTGCCGGCGCTGCTTGGGGAGCTGAAGGGCGAGGCCACGCCGCACGAGGTCATCGTCGCCGACGCAGAAAGCTCGGACGGCACCCGGACGATCGCCCTGCGGCATGGAGCCCGGCTGGCGGCGACGGCGCGGGGCCGCGGAGCGCAGCTTGCCGCCGGCGCGGCGGCGGCGCGAGGCGATCTTATCCTGTTCCTTCACGCGGACAGCCGTTTTCCACGGGGAGGCCTGGCCCTGATTCGATCAATCGCCGATGCGCGAGCCGATATCGTCGGCGGCAACTTTCGCCTCGCCTTCCACGAACCCGACCGTTTCGCCTCCTGGGTCATGCGGTTCTATGCGCTTATCCGCCGATTCGGCCTTTACTACGGCGACTCGGGGATCTTTGTCCGGGCTGCGCACTACCGCGCGCTCGGCGGCTATCGCCCGATTGCCCTCATGGAGGACTACGATTTCGTCAGGCGGCTCGAGCGGGCCGGTCCGACCGTCTGCATCGAGGATCCGGCCCTCGTCACTTCCGCCCGGCGGTTCCGCGGACGCCGGGGAGTGTCGATCGTCGGACAATGGATCGGGCTTCATCTCTTGTTCCACTTGGGTGCGGATCCCAGCGCTTTGGCCCGGTTGTACGACTCGGAACGCCATCGGGCGAGCCAGCGGGAATGACCATCTTGACCCGCAGAACGGTGCTGTCCGGAATGGCGGCCGCCTGCGCCACGCCCTGTGTTCCCGGCATGGCGGCGCCGCTTGTCGTCGAAGCTTGGTTTGCGCCAAAAGCGGAGCTTTGGGACCGCTGGACGCGCCGCGACGACCGTTCAAGGATGCGCGTCGAGCACGGGCTGTGGGACGAGTTTCTTGGCAAGTTTCGCCGTCTGGCGGCCGACGGAATCGCGCGGGTCGACTACCGCAGCGTGAGCGGCCCGGACAAAGCGCGCTTGGAAGACTATCTGATCGGGTTACGCGACAGCGAGGTCAGCCGGCTAGCAGCCCCGGAACAACGCGCATTCTGGATCAACCTCTACAACGCGCTCACGGTAAAGATCGTTCTCGACCGTTATCCGGTGGCCTCGATTCGCGATATCGCGTTTGGCGGCTTGTTCGAGCACGGACCGTGGGCGCGAAAACTGTTCCGCGTGGAAGGCGTGCCGATCTCCCTGAACGACATCGAGCACCGTATTCTGCGGCCGATATGGCGCGATGCGCGCATGCACTACGTCGTCAACTGCGCCTCGCTCGGGTGCCCAAACCTGGGCGAACGCTCTTTCAATGCCGACAACGCCGAGGCGACTCTGGAGCAGGCTGCGCGGCACTACGTAAACCACTCGCGCGGCGTGCGGCCCGCCGCCGACGGCCTGATCCTGTCGAAAATCTACGGATGGTTCGCCAACGACTTTGGTGCGAACGACGCGGCGGTGGTCGATCATCTCCGGCGCTACGCACATGGCGGCCTCGAAGCGCGGATCAAAGCCAACCCCCGCATCGCGGACTATGCCTATGATTGGCGGCTCAACGACGTTGACGCGCGAGCCTAGGCAGCATCAATCGAAATCCTTCGCCAGTTCCGCGCGCGCGGCCTGTTGCAGCGCGGCCATGTGGCCGTAGTTCGGGTGCTTGAAGCCGATCACCACCTGCGTGTCGGGCGCGCGGAACTTGGCGATCGCGGCCGGGGTGAAGCGGAAATGGATGAAATGCACGGATGAGGCCTTGCCCTCTTCCGAAGTGCGCTCGATGTCGCCTTCCGGCTCGGCCTTCACGGTTTCGCCGGCGAAGGCCATGAAAATCGTGTCCTCGACGCCGCCGACGCGCGCCAGGA
>JBQTIS010000160.1:0-1705 GCA_052387895.1 Rhodospirillales bacterium
GCAAGCGCTTATGCTGAGCCGGGGAGTCGGCTCAACGCGCGCAGGCAGCGGGTGATTCGGCGCTACGCGCTGCGGATCAGCCGTATCTCGATGTCAAGGTCGAGCCCGGCCCAGCCGCGGTCGGCGGTCAGCACTGGCAATCCGCGGTCGGCGCCGAGGGCTAGGCAGGCACGGTCGCCCAGCGACAGGCCAAGGCGGCGCGTACGGCCGCGCAGCGCGGCGGCGGCATAGGCTGAGTCCTGGTCGAACGCCACGATGTTCAATCCCAGGTCGCCGATCACGGTCCGCATGTCACGCTCGCTCATGCCACGATCCGCGAGTTTCGCTCCGACCTCCGCCACGTTCACGGCCGAGGCCGTCGCGCCGGGCAAGTGCGCTTTCACCGCGTCGCCGCCGGGCTCGGCCTTGAGATAGGCGAGGATCGCCGAGGCGTCCAGAACCGCGGAAGTCACTCGCGGCTCTCGCGCTCGACTTCGGCGCGGCGCTCGGCGATCAGCTCGTCGGCGAGGCTCGTCTTCTCCGGCACATAGCGCGCGACCAACTCCTGCGCGCGGCGCAGCGCGGCATCGCGCCCGACCAAGCGCAGTTCGTCGCCCTCAAGCCGCATCAGCACATGGCCGCCGGCCTCGATGCCCAGTGCGCGGCGATAGGGGGCGGGGATCACCACGCGCCCGTCCAGGCCGATCTGCGCCCAGTCCTGGCGCGGCGGACCTTTCGATCCCGGGTCCGGCATATCCTTGGCTTTGGTAGCGGTGATGTTTTGCTTCGCCTCTTCCAGCACGTTGCGAACGTGCTGATAGCGGATGTTGAGGTAGCGGGCGATATCCGCGCGCTGATAGCGCGCTTTGCCTAGAGCCCGGATTTTGTCCGACTTGGTTGAAAGCCCCGATACAACCCGGTCCATCGCGGCCTTGATTTCGTGGGACAGCTGGATAGTCATGGCTAACACCCGTTCTATGATCTATCATAGTATGACATTATAATATATTATTGTCAATAACTATCAAAACAAAATGTCTATACCCATCGAAGTCTGGCAAAACTTTGGGAAATGGCAATGTTTAGAAGTGGTAGCGGCAAAGATTAAGGGCGGCCCTCGAAGGGCCGCGTCTGGCAGGAGAAGCTACCGCCCGCCCGACTTGACGATCTCGGTCATGGTGACGGCCAGGCGGCCGTCGACCACGGCGACCTCGCCGCGCGCGACCAGGCGGTCGTTGACGAAGATGTCGACCTGCTCGCCGACCCGGCGGTCGAGCTCGATCACCGCGCCGCGTTCCAGCTTCAGGAGCTGGCCGACCTGCAGCGTGGCGCGGCCCAGCACCGCCGAGACTTGCACCGGCACGTCGTAGACCGCGTCCAGCGACGGCGGGGAAGCGGGCGGGGGTTCGGTCCCGCCGGCGTCGCGCAGCTCCTCCAATTCCAGTTTTTTCTCGGTCATCGCCGCCTCACGCCCCCGGGCCCTTGAACGCGATCTCGCCGTTCGCGGCCATCTCCTTGGCCACGTCCAGGATCGCGGCCTGCGCCTCGTCCACCTCGCGCAGGCGCACCGGCCCCAGCGCCGCGATCTCCTGGCGCAGCACGCGCGAGCTGCGCTCGGGCAGCGCGTCCAGGAACAGCTTGCGGGTCGCTTCCGCGGCGGCCTTCAGCGCCACGGCCAGCTTGTCGGCCGGCGCGCGGCGCAGCAGCGCGCGGGCGTGCTCGATGT
>JBQTIS010000161.1:0-6566 GCA_052387895.1 Rhodospirillales bacterium
GCCCACCACGCCCGGCTCCACCATCGCCGCCGCGGGGCCGGCGTCGTCGGGGCGGCGCAGCAGCGGCTGCACCTCTTCGGCCACGATCAGCACGTAGCGTTGCGCCGACAGCATGGCCTGGTGCACCCAGCCCAGCGTGTTCTCGCCGTCGCGCACCTGGCGCCAGGTGTCGTACTCGGCGACCACCTCGACCGGCATGTTGCGCCGCGTCAGCACCCATTCCACGGGATAGCGCGGGCCGGGGCCGGCGCGCACGTTGACCTCGCCCGAGCGCAACGAGGCGAAGCGCGGCAGCTTGCCGGCCTTCTCGGGCCTCTCGGCCTGGGCCAGGGCCGGCGAGGCCGGAACGGCCGCGCACAGCGCCGCCGCGCAGATCAAGCCCGCCAGCCCCGCGGCCGTCGCGGCGCGCATCAACGCCCGTGCGGATGATCGGGCAGCCAATCCCGTCACCCCGGCCTCCCGAAAAACTTCGTGCATTTCCCGGTCCTTATGATCGACAGTCCGGCGGCTCAACGCAAGCCCGCAAATCCGCCCGCCCGCCCGCCCGCGCTGGACAAGCGGGCTCAAGGCTTGGTATGGCCCTCGCGCCAGCTCTGGACCGGCCCCCGCTTCCGACCGGCAAAGGACCGCCTCATGGCGCCGCACCGCAGAAAACCCGTCGTGATCGTCACGCGCAAATTGCCCGACGCGATCGAGACGCGGATGATGGAGCTGTTCGACGCGCGTCTCAGCCTCGACGACCGCAAATGGACCCAGGCCGAGCTGGCCGCCGCCATGAAATCGGCCGACGTGCTGGTGCCGACGGTGACCGACCGCATCGACGCGCCGCTGATCGCCCAGGCCGGACCGCAACTGAAGCTGATCGCCTCGTTCGGCACCGGCGTGGACCATATCGACCTGAAGGCGGCGCAGAATCGCGGCATCGTCGTCACCAACACGCCCGGCGTTCTGACCGAGGACACGGCCGACATGACTATGGCGCTGATCCTGGCCGTGCCGCGCCGGCTGGCGGAAGGCGAAAGGCTGGTCAGGCGCGGCGAATGGACCGGCTGGGCGCCCACGGGAATGCTCGGCCACCGCATCTGGGGCAAGCGGCTCGGCATCATCGGCATGGGGCGCATCGGCACGGCGGTGGCGCGGCGCGCGCGCGGCTTCGGACTCGCGGTGCACTACCACAACCGCAAGCGCGCGCATCCCGACACCGAGGCCGAGCTGGACGCGACGGATTGGGAAAGCCTGGACCAGATGCTGGCGCGGGTCGACATCGTCTCGGTCAACTGCCCGCACACCCCCGCCACGTTCCATCTCTTGAGCGCGCGGCGGCTCAAGATGCTCCAGCCCCACGCCTTCATCGTCAATACCTCGCGCGGCGAGGTGATCGACGAGACCGCGCTGGCGCGGATGCTGGGCGCGGGCGAGCTCGCCGGCGCGGGATTGGACGTGTTCGAGAACGAGCCGGCGATCAACCCGAAGCTCTTGAAGCTCGACAACGTGGTGCTGCTGCCGCATATGGGCTCGGCCACGATCGAGGGCCGCCTGGCGATGGGCGAGCGAGTGATCGTCAACATCAAGACCTTCGCCGACGGCCACCGCCCCCCCGACCGGGTGCTCGAGACAATGTATTAGGCCGCGGCCTTGCCCTGGCCGCAGGTCGGGCAGGCGGGATCGCGCTTGAGCTTGATGAGGCGGGTTTCGGCCGACAGCGCGTCGTACAGCAGCAGGCGCCCGGAAAGCGACTGGCCCAGGCCCAGAAGCTCCTTCAGCACCTCGGTCGCCTGCAACGTGCCCATCACGCCCGCGACCGCGCCCAAAATGCCGGCGGTCTCGCAGCGCGGCACCTGGTCCGGCGGCGGCTTGTCGCGGAACACGCAGCGCAGGCACGGGCCGCCGCCTTCCTCGCCCACGCGTCCGCGCCACGCCGCGTAGGTGGTGAGCTGCCCCTCGAAGCGGTAGAGCGAGGCCGAGACCAGCGGCTTCTTCAGGCGATGGCAGGCGTCGTTGAGCGCGTAGCGCGTGTCGAAATTGTCGCTGCCGTCGGCCACCACGTCGTATTGCGCGATCAGCCGCTCGGCGTTCGCGGCGTCGAGCCGCAGCTTGTGGCGCTCAATCTTGATGTCGGGGTTGAGACGCCTCAATGACTCGGCGGCGCTGTCCACCTTGGGCCGGCCCACGGCTTCCGTGGAATGCACGATTTGGCGCTGCAGATTGGTAAGGTCCACCGCGTCGTCGTCCACCACGCCCAGCATGCCCACGCCCGCGGCGGCGAGATACATCAGCAAGGGCGAGCCCAGCCCCCCGGCGCCCACCACCAGCACGCGGCTCTTCAGCAGGCGCTCCTGGCCTTCCTCGCCCACTTCGTCGAGGATCAAATGCCGCGCGTAGCGCAGCTCCTGGGCTTCGGTCAGGGCCATCACAGCCCCTCGAACAGCGGCGTGGACAAATAGCGCTCGGCCGAGGAGGGCAGCACCACGAGCACGCGTTTTGCCGCCATGCCGGTCCTGGCGCCCACTTGCAGCGCGGCCACCAGGGCCGCGCCCGAGGAGATGCCGACGGGCAGGCCCTCCAAGAGCGCCGCCTTGCGCGCCATGGCGAAGGCGGCGTGGCTCGGCACGCGCACGATCTCGTCGATCAGCCCGGTGTTCATGATGTCGGGCACGAAGCCCGCGCCGATGCCCTGGATCATGTGCCGCCCGGCTTGGCCGCCCGACAGCACCGGGCTTTCCTCGGGCTCGACCGCGATCATCCGGAGGTTGGGCAGGCGCGGCTTCAACACCTCGGCGCAGCCCGTGAACGTGCCGCCCGTGCCCACGCCCGAGACGATGCAATCGAGCTTGCCGTCCAGGTCGCGCCAGATCTCCTCGGCCGTGGTCTTGCGGTGGATTTCGGGATTGGCCGGGTTCTTGAACTGCTGCGGCATGACCGCCTTGGGCAGGGTGCGCAGCAGCTCCTCCGCCCTGGAAATGGCGCCGTTCATGCCCTTCTCGGCGGGGGTGAGCTCCAGCTCCGCGCCCAGCAGGCGCAGCATCTTGCGCCGCTCCACCGACATGCTCTCGGGCATGGTCAGGATCAGGCGATAACCCTTGGCCGCGCACACGAAGGCGAGCCCGATTCCGGTGTTGCCCGAGGTCGGCTCGACCACCACGGTGCCGGGCTTGAGCCTGCCGTCGCGCTCCAGCGCCTCGATCATCGCCAGGCCGATGCGGTCCTTGACCGAGGACAGCGGGTTGAAGAACTCGCACTTCGCCAGGATCTCGGCCCCGACGCCCGCGTCGGCCGCCAGGCGCTTCAGGCGCACCACGGGGGTGGCGCCGATGACGTCGGTCACGCCGTCGTAGATGCGGCCGCGGAATTCCGGCTTGTTCATGCGCGCCCGGTCAGATGGTGAAGTCCATCGGCGCGGCGTTGGCGCTCTCCACGCCCGCCGCGCGGGCCTTCACGCACAGCTCGTCGATGGTGACGGCGTCCAGCCGCGCCATGGCCTCGGCTTCCAGCGCCTGCATCAGCGGCCTGACCGCGGCGCTGCCCAGGGCCGAGCCGGCGTCCTTGCCCGCGGCCTCGTCCTCGTCGTTGCCCAGGGCCACGCGCACGATGTCGCCCACGCTGATGCGCCGGCGGTCGCGGCCCAGGCGATAGCCGCCGCGGGGTCCGCGCACGCCCACCAGAATGCCCGCGCGCACGAGCTGTTGCAGCACCGGCTCCAGATATCGCGGCGGGATGCCCTGGCGCTCGGTGATCTCGCCGCTGCGCACCGGCGCGCCGCCGGCGTTGTAGGCGACGTCCAGCACCGCCTCGATGGCATAGGTGGTCCGGCGCGGCAGGCGCAGCATGGCGCTACCTCCCTCCCGTGCCGGTCGAGCCGAAGCCGCCGGGCCCGCGCGCCGTCTCGGGCAGCTCGCTCACTTCCGCCAGGCGCGCCGCGGTCACCGGCGCGATCACCATCTGGGCTATGCGCATGCCGCGCGTGACGGTGAAGTCCTGCTGGCCGTGGTTGACCAAAATCACCCCCAGCTCGCCGCGATAATCCGCGTCGATGGTGCCGGGCGCGTTCAGCACGGTGACGCCGTTCCGGGCCGCCAGGCCCGAGCGGGGACGGACCTGCGCCTCGAAGCCCGGGGGCAGGGCGATGGCGAAGCCCGGGGGCACCACCGCGCGCGCGCCGGGCTTCAACACCAGCGCCGAGGGACCCGCCGCCGCGAGGTCCATGCCCGCGCTGTCGGACGTGGCGTAGGAAGGCAAGGGCAGGCCGCCGCCATGCGGCAGGCGCTGGATCGAAACGCGGATCGGCTTGGCGTCCATCGCGGCCGCCTCAACGCGCCGCCGCCAGATGCTCGCCGATGCGCCGCGCCAGCCGCGCCGCCACCTCGTCCTTCGACATCGCCGGCCAGTCCTCGACGCCCTGGGCGCTGACCACGTGCACGGTGTTGCGGTCGCCGCCGAAGGTTCCGGTCCCGGGCGACACGTCGTTGGCGACGATCCAGTCGCAGCCCTTGTTCTTCAGCTTCGCCCGGGCGTTCTCGACCACCTCATCGGTCTCGGCGGCGAAGCCCACGACCAGCCGCGGCCGCGCGTTGCCCGAAGCGGCGAGCGCGGCGAGGATGTCGGGGTTTTCGACCAGTTCGAGCGACGGCGGCTTGCCGCCGCGCTTCTTGAGTTTGCTTCCGGCCTCGTTGCCGACGCGCCAGTCCGCCACCGCGGCGGCGCAGACCGCGACATCGACCGGCAACGCCGCCTGGCAGGCGCCCAGCATCTCGCGCGCGGATTCGATCGCCACCACCGCCACGCCCGGCGGATCGGCCAGCCGCGTGGGTCCGCTCACCAGCGTGGGGGCCGCGCCGAGCTTCGCCAGCGCCGCGGCGATGGCGTGGCCCTGCTTGCCCGAGCTGCGGTTGGCGATGTAGCGCACCGGGTCGATGGCTTCCAGGGTCGGGCCCGACGTCACCAGCGCCTTGAAGCCCGCGAGCGGCTGCCCGGCCCCTGACGTGAAGAACCGCTCGATCGCCGCCAGGATCTCATGCGGCTCGGCCATGCGCCCGGCGCCGACCTCGCCGCACGCCAGATCGCCGGCGTTGGGGCCGACCGAAAGAATGCCGCGGCTTTTGAGCGTGGCGATGTTGGTCTGGGTCGCGGCGTGCCGCCACATCATCGCGTTCATGGCCGGCGCGATCATGACCGGCTTGTCGGTCGCCAGCAGCGCCGTGGTCGCCAAGTCGTCGGCCAGGCCCGCCGCCATCTTGGCCAGGATGTCGGCCGAGGCCGGCGCCACCAGCACCAAATCGGCCTCGCGCGACAGACGGATATGCCCCATCTCGCTTTCGCCGGTCAGCGAGAACAGGTCGGTATGGACCTTGTCCTCGCTCAAGGCCTGGAGCGACAGCGCGGTGACGAACTCGGCGCCGCCGCGCGTCAGCACGCAGCGCACCGAAACGCCGCGCTCGCGCAGGCGGCGGATCAGCTCCAGCACCTTGTAGGCGGCGATCCCGCCCGAAACCACGATCAGGACGCGCTGGCCGGCCAGCATGGCGGCGATGCTCCCCGTAAAAATTCCCGGCAAATCACAGGTTTGCCTTGTGGATAAGATAGGACCTGGAAACCCGCCGCGCAAGCGGGCGGAAACGCTTTGTTTTGCAATGCCTTAGCGCGCCAGGGCGATGACCGCGGCGGCCAGGGCCAGGACCGCTATCACCAGCGTCCACGACACGCGCCTGCCGCCGCCGTCGCCGCGCAAGCTGCGCACGGTCTCGGGCGCGCGCTTCACGCCGCCCTGAAGGATCGCCTCGGCCGCGCGCTCGGTCGAGGCGATAAGCCTCGGCAGGCGCTCCAGGCTTTCTTTCGTGTCCTCGATCAGGGTCTTGATCCGCTGGTCGGGGGCGTGCTTGTGGAGCATCCAGTCCTCGATCAGCGGCCGCGCCAGCTCCCACATGTTGACGTCGGGGTTCAGCTTGCGGCCCACGCCCTCGGCCACCAGCATGGTCTTTTGCAGCAGCAGCAGTTGCGGCTGCACCTGCATGTCGAACTGCTCGGTGATTTTGAACAACTGGCCCAAAAGGCGCGCGATCGAGATTTCGTTGAGCGGCTTGCCCAGGATCGGCTCGCCGATGGAACGGCAGGCCTGGGTGAACGCGTCCACCGACTTGCTCGGCGGCACGTAGCCGGCGCGGAAATGCACGTCGGCCACGCGGCGATAGTCGCGCGTCAGGAACCCCATCAGCATCTCGGCCAGGTAGTCGCGGGTCTTGCGGTCGAGCCGGCCCATGATGCCGAAATCGATCACCACGATGGCGCCGTCCGCCGCCACGAACAGGTTGCCGGGATGCAGATCGGCGTGGAAGAACCCGTCGCGGAACACCTGGCGGAAAAACGCGTTGGACGCGTGCGTCAGGACGGCGTTCGGATCGTGCCCGGCCGCGACGATCTCCTCGCGCCGGTCCAGGGCGATGCCGGCGATGCGCGCGATGGTCAGCACGCGCCTGCCGGTGCGCCGCCAGTCCACCTCGGGCACGCGGAAATGCGGATCGCCGCGGAAATTCTCGCCCAGCTCCGACGCGGCCGCCGCCTCGTAGCGCAGG
>JBQTIS010000162.1:0-2390 GCA_052387895.1 Rhodospirillales bacterium
CGCGCGTGGCGATGGCCGCGGCGCCGACCGAGGCCGACAAGCGCGACCTGACGCGCATCGAGGACTATTTCAACGGCATCACCACGCTGCAGGCGCGGTTCCTGCAACTGTCGCCCAACGGGCGCACCGCCGAGGGAAATCTCTACATCTCGCGGCCCGGCCGCCTGCGCTTCGAGTACGATCCGCCGGTGCCCTATCTGTTGATCTCCGACGGCAGCCAGGTGATTTTCTACGACAAGGAACTGGACACGCCGACCTATGTGTCGTTGAGCTCGACGCCGCTCGAGTTCCTGCTGGGCCAGACGGTCAAGCTGTCGGGGCTGGTGACGGTGACGGACGTCGAGCGGCGGCCCGGCATCATCCGCATCACGCTGGTGCAGTCCTCGAGCCCGAAGGACGGCAAGGTGATCATCACCTTCACCGAGCGGCCGATCGAAGTGAAGAAGTGGGCGCTGGTGGACTCCAAGGGCACCACGGTCGAGGTCGCGATCTTCGACCCGCGCCTGGGGCTGAAGCTCGATCCCAAGCTGTTCGTGTTCGAGAACAAGCGCATCATCGATCAGAAGAACCGGCAGTCGAACTGAGCGGCCCCGCGCCTAGGCCCTGAACGGCCGGGCGAGCAGCCCGGCGACGCCGGTTTCCTCGTGCCCCTCGACGCCGATGCTCATGGCCGGATCGCGCGCCGTGGGGCTGCGCGTGCCGAACAACGGGTCCCAGAGGCTCAAGATCGTCGCATAGTTGGAATCGGTGTCGCGCCGGACGCGGTGGTGATGCACCCAATGGATCGAGGGCGTGACCACGATCTTGGCCAGCGCGCGCTCCAGCCCCCCGCCCAGCCACAGGTTCGAGTGGTGGAAAATCGTGCCGACCAGCAAGAGCGCCTCGAACGCCAGCACCGAGGTGAACGGCACGGCGAGCGCGAACACGACTCCCGCGCGCGCAAGGGCCGACAGCAGCACCTCGCCGAAATGGAAGCGCAGCGCCGTGCTGGTGTCGAGGAAGCGGTCGAGGTGATGCACGCGATGGAAGCGCCAGAGCGGCGGAATCTCGTGATTGGCGCGATGCCACCAATAGATCAGGAAATCGAGCAGCAGCAGGTCCAGCATGAGGCCCGCCCCGCCCTGCCACCAGCCCGGCCGCCAGCCCGGCGCCGAAGCCGCCGCCAAGGCGGTCAGCGGCAGCACCACCAGCGGCGAGAGCGCCAGGTTCACCGCCCAAAGCGCGGCGTTGCGCAGCACGCGCCGCCACGCCCCGGCGGCCCACGGGCCCGGTTTGGGCCAGGGCGCGGCGGGAATCAGCCGTTCCGCCAGGAACAGCGCCAGGAGCCATGCGCCCACGGCAAGGCTTTTCCAGGCCAGAAGCGCTTGCAGGGAGGAGTCCATCGCGGCACAAGATACAGCCGCGTCCGCCACCGACAAGGCGCTTGCGATGGCCAATCCCTCCCCGTTTCTGCCCGTGATCGGCCTGCCGGCATGCACGCGCATGGGCGAGCACACCCCGTTCCACGGTGTCGGCGCCAAGTACGTGACGGCCGTGGCCGAGGGCGCCGGCGCCTTGCCCGTGCTGCTGCCCGCGCTCGGCGAGCACTACCCCGCCGAGGCGTCGGTCGCGGCGCTGGATGGGATCCTGTTCACCGGCAGCCCGTCGAACGTGGAACCGCGTTTCTACGGCGGGCCGGCCAGCGCACCCGGCACGCTGCACGACGCCGCGCGCGACGCCACCACCCTGCCGCTGATCCGCGCCGCGATCCGGCTGGGCGTGCCGATCTTCTGCATCTGCCGCGGCATCCAGGAGCTGAACGTGGCGCTGGGCGGCACGCTGCACCAGAACCTGCACGAGGTGCCGGGCCTGCTGGACCACCGCTCGCGCAAGGACGTGCCGATGGACGAGCGCTACCGCGAGGCGCATCCCGTAAGCCTGCCGGCGAGCGGCTTCGTTCGGGCGCTCAACGCCGGCGCCGCCGAGGCGGCGGTCAATTCGCTGCATGCCCAGGGCATCGACCGGCTTGCGCCGGGCCTGGCGGTCGAGGCGACCGCGCCGGACGGATTGATCGAGGCGGCGCGGGTGAAGGACGCGCCGGCTTTCGCGCTGGGCGTGCAATGGCACCCCGAGCACGCGCTGTCGCTGCAATGGAAATTGTCGCGCGCGATGTTCGCCGCCTTCGGCCGCGCCGCCGCCGAACGCGCCGCCAAGCGGCGGGCGCAGGGTGTGTCTATCGCCGCGCAGTAGCGCGGCAGACCTAAAAGTCGCCGCGCAGTAACGCGCGGCTAGAGCGTTTCACTGATTGTCTGAAGCGTATCCTGCGTTGGCGAAGTAGTTGGAGCATTCGTGGGGCTGGATTGCGGCGACGAGGGCTCCGATGTGACGCCAGGCGTCTTCGACGGTGCGTT
>JBQTIS010000163.1:0-1565 GCA_052387895.1 Rhodospirillales bacterium
GCAGCCCCGCTCCATGCAGTCGCCGCCCTCGGCGGTGTCGAGGAACCCCGCGCAGCGCGGCGCGTCGTAGCCGCCGCCCTTGAACGCTTCGACGGGACAAGACGCCAGGCACGGCTTGGCGGCGCACGACTCGCACGGCGAAGGACGCTCCGCCCGCGCCGGCAGATCGAGCGCCTGGGCGAACGCCAGCGCCGCGCGATAGGCGTGCCACAGCCCGTACTCGGGGTGGATCAAGATTCCGAGCGGCGAGGGGGCGACGGACTCCGCGCGCATCGCCCAGCGCTGGAACGGCCAATGCCGGGAACAGGCGCGCGGCCGGTCGAACGGAAACAAGGCCGCGGCGCCCGCCATGCGCGCGACGGGCTCGACCGCGTCGCGCGTCCAGCGGTTCAGCGGATCGTCGCCCGGATATCGCGCCCGCGCGGCGGAAAACGCGCGCCACATCGCATTGCCGTCCTTGGCGCCCGCGTTGCCCACCATGACCAGGGTTCGCGCGGCTCGGCCGTCCGGCAGCGGCGGCGCCTCGTCCCTGCCCCGGGGATGGAACCCGCCGCGCAGGATCAGCCCGCTTGGCGCAAGGGCGGCGGCGAGGCGCTGCAAAACGTTCATCGCCCGCCATGATACAGCGTCGCGCGCCTGCCATCGCCGCTGTCGGGCCGGCCCGCTTCGTCGGCCCCCGGCTCGATCAGCAGGTTCAGCGCCAGCGCGGTCAGGGTGACGGCCAGGCCCGGCAACAGCATCAGCTCGGGCCGGTCGAACATGAACAGGCGGTATTCGTACAGCATCGCGCCCCAGTCCGGGCTGGCCGCGTCGGCGCCCAGGCCGAGGAACGCCAGGGCCGCATAGTGGATCACGTTGCGGCCCGCGTCGCTGGCAAGGTAGGTCCGCATGGTCGCGGCGCAGTTCGGCAGCACGTGGACGAAGGCCACGCGCGCCGGCGAGGCGCCGAGCGCCCGCGCCGCCAGCACGAACGGCATCGCCAGCACGCGCCGCGCCAGCCCGTGCGCCACCAGCGCGTAAGGGCCGGCGCCCGATATCCCCAGCGCCACCCCCGCCGCCAGCGGGTTGAGGCCGACCAGCGCCGTGACGGTCAGCGCGAACACCAGGGCGGGCATGATCACGACGAACTCGACCGCGCGCAGCACCGCCGCCTCGGCCAGGCCCCCGGCGGTCGCCGCCGCGACGGCCATGGCCGTGCCCAGCGCGAAGCTGACCGCGCCGATCGTCGCCAGCACCACCGCCGTGTTGCCCGCGCCCAGCATCAGGCGCGACAGCATATCGCGGCCGATATGGTCGGCGCCCAGCGGATGCGCCCACGAGAAACCGGCATGCGCCGCGGCGATGTCCACGGCGTCGGGGTCGCAGGGCTGCCACGCGCCCGCCAGCGCCAGCGCCGCGCCCACGGCCAGCAATCCCCAGGCGTCGCGCCTCATCGCCGGAGCCGCGGCTCGAGCAGCCCCAGCGCCGCCCAGACCGCCAGGTTGACCGCGATCATCCAACCCGCGACCACCACCACATAGGCTTGCAGCACGAAGTAGTCGCGCACCGCCACGCTCTGCACTAGG
>JBQTIS010000164.1:0-12074 GCA_052387895.1 Rhodospirillales bacterium
AGATCGACGTTCGTCCCCTCGAGCCGCACGACCAGCGGCACCTGCAGCCCGACTTCGCGCGCTGCTGCCACCACGCCCTCGGCGATGACGTCGCACCGCATGATGCCGCCGAAGATGTTGACCAGGATGCCTTCGACGTTGGGGTCGGCCAGGATGATCTTGAACGCCGTGGTCACGCGCTCTTTCGTGGCGCCGCCGCCGACATCGAGGAAATTGGCCGGCGCGCCGCCGTAGAGCTTGATGATGTCCATCGTCGCCATGGCCAGGCCCGCGCCGTTGACCATGCAGCCGATATTGCCGGCGAGGCGGATGTAGTTGAGGCCGTGCTTGGCGGCTTCCAGCTCGGCCGCGTCCTCCTCGTCCTCGTCGCGCAGCTCGGCCGCGTCCTTGTGGCGGAACAGCGCGTTGTCGTCGAAGTTCACCTTGGCGTCGAGCGCGATCACCCGCCCGTCGCCGGTGACGACCAGCGGGTTGATTTCGGCGAGGCTCATGTCCATGTCCTGGAACGCGCGGTAGAGCCCGGAAAGGAACTTCGCCGCCTCGGCCACCTGTTTGCCTTCGAGGCCGAGCGCGAAGGCGACGCGCCGGCCGTGGAACGCCTGGAATCCGGCGGCCGGATCGATCGCGACCTTGACGATCTTCTGCGGCGTTTTGGCGGCGACTTCCTCGATGTCCATGCCGCCTTCGGTCGAGGCCATGACCGTGACGCGGCCGTTGGCGCGGTCCACCAGCATGCCGAGATAGAGCTCGCGCTTGATGTCGCAGCCCTCCTCGATATAGACGCGCTTGACCGCCTTGCCCTGCGGGCCGGTCTGGTGCGTCACCAGCGTCATGCCGATCATCTTGCGCGCGGCCTCGCGCGCGTCTTCGACCGACTTGGTGAGCTTGACGCCGCCGCCCTTGCCGCGGCCGCCGGCGTGGATCTGGGCCTTGACCACGTAGACCGGGCCACCCAGCTCGCGCGCGACTTTTTCGGCTTCCTCGGGGGTATAAGCCACGCCGCCGCGCGGCACCGCCACGCCATATTTCGCCAGCAGCGCCTTGGCCTGGTATTCGTGGATGTTCATCGCGCTCCGCCCCTAGCCCGCCAGGGCAGTCCAAAGCCGCCCCGATCTCTGATATACATAATACCAGTACTTTGGCGCGGGGCCCTATTTTTTCTTCGGCAGGTTCCTGGTCACCTCGACCAGCGTCTTCACCGCGCCCACCGACTTGTCGAACATCGCCTTTTCAGCCGGGTTCAGCTCGATTTCGACGATCTTCTCCACGCCCTTGGCGCCGATCACCACCGGCACGCCGACATAAAGGTCCTTCACGCCGTACTGGCCGGTGAGCCACGCGGCGCAGGGCAGCACCCGCTTTTTGTCCAAGAGATAGGATTCGGCCATCTGGATCGCCGCCGCCGCGGGCGCGTAGAACGCCGAGCCGGTCTTCAGCAGGTTGACGATTTCGGCGCCGCCGTCGCGCGTGCGCTGAACGATCTTGTCGAGCCGCTCCTGCGTGGTCCAGCCCATCTTCACCAGGTCCGGCAGCGGGATGCCGGCGACGGTGGAATAGCGCGCCAGCGGCACCATCGTGTCGCCGTGGCCGCCGAGCACGAAGGCGGTCACGTCCTCGACCGAGACCTTGAACTCCTCGGCCAGGAAATGCCGGAACCGCGCCGAGTCGAGCACGCCGGCCATGCCGACCACGCGGCCGTGCGGCAGGCCCGAGGCCTCGCGCATCACCCACACCATCACGTCCAGCGGGTTGGTGATGACGATGACGAAGGCGTTGGCCGCGTGCGCCTTGATCGCAGCGCCCACGGTTTCGATCACCCCGGCGTTGATGCCGATCAAATCGTCGCGGCTCATGCCCGGCTTGCGCGGCACGCCCGCGGTGACGATCACCACGTCGGCGCCCTTGATCTGCGAGTAGTCGGTGCTGCCTGAATAGGCCGAATCGAAGCCCTGGATCGGCGCGGATTGCGCGATGTCCAGCGCCTTGCCCTGGGGCACACCGTCCACCACGTCGCACAGCACCACGTCGCCCAGCCGTTTCTGCCCGGCCAAGAGAGCGAGCGTGCCGCCGATCTGGCCTGCGCCCACCAGCGCGATTTTTTTGCGAGCCATGGTCCCAACCCCGTCGAAATCTCGGCTTGAACCGGCCCCCGCCGGCGCCCGCCCCGGCCGAATGCCGGGCCGGCGGCGGGCGCGGGTAGGTAGCCCGAATCGGACGATCATAGCAAGCCGATGGGGGCCGGATCGCCCGCCGCGCCAGCCCCCGGCCTGCGGCCAAAAAATCGGCACTTTAAGGGCCAAGATCGGCCATAATGGGGGGCCATGCTTCGAAGCCATGGACACCCCATTTCTCGCCGCCGCCCCTGCCCCTGCCGCGACGCCGGCACCGGAAGGAACTGAGCCTTTGCCGCAAACCATCGCCTTGGTCGACGACGACCGTAACATCCTCACCTCCGTCGCCATGGCGCTGGAGGCCGAGGGCTTTACCGTGCGCACCTATGCCGACGGCGCAGAGGCGCTGAAGGGCCTTAGCGCACAGCCGGTCGACCTCGCGGTGCTGGACATCAAGATGCCGCGCATGGACGGCATGGAGCTGCTCGGCCGCCTGCGCCGGCAGACGCAGATGCCGGTGATCTTCCTGACCTCGAAGGACGACGAGGTGGACGAGCTTCTGGGCCTGCGCATGGGTGCGGACGACTACATCAAGAAGCCGTTCTCGCAGCGCCTTCTGATCGAGCGCATCCGCGCGCTGCTGCGCCGGGGCGAGGCGCGCAAGGACACCAGCGGCAACACGCCGGCGGGCGAGACCGAGCAGACCATGGCGCGCGGCGATCTGGTTCTCGACCCCAGCCGCCATTACTGCACCTGGAAGGGCCAGGCGGTGGCGCTGACCGTGACCGAATTCCTGATCCTGAAATCGCTGGCCGCGCGGCCCGGCCATGTGAAGAACCGCGCCCAGCTGATGGACGCGGCCTATGGCGAGTCGATCTACGTCGACGACCGCACCATCGACAGCCACATCAAGCGGCTGCGCAAGAAGTTCAAGCAGGCCGACGACGGCTTCGCCCAGATCGAGACGCTGTACGGCGTCGGCTACCGCTACCGCGAACGCTGATCGACGGCGCGCGCGGGGGTAGAATGGGGGGATGGCGGCAGAGGTCGACGAGGCGGCAACCGACAGGGCCAAGCCGATAGCTGGGGACCTTCCGCCCGAGGACCGTTCGGAACCCGCCCCGCCGTTCAAGAAAAGGCGCATTTTCCGCCTCGCCGCCGAGCGCGGGCCCGACGAGCCGCCGGCGGAGACCGCCGCCCCGCGCCGCCGCCGCCGGCTGGTATCGCCGCTTATCCGGCCGATCCTATCGGTCAACTTGGTGGCGCTGGCGCTGCTCGGCGGGGGGCTGCTCTATCTCGACGACTACCGCCGGGGCCTGATCCAATCCGAGATCGAGAACCTGAAGACCCAGGCGGTGATCGTGGCCGGCGCCTTGGGCGAAGGCGGCATCGACACCGCCACGATCGACCCGCCGGTGCTGCAGCCCGACGCCTCGCGCCAGCTCGTGCGCCGGCTGGTGACCACGCTCAACACCCGCGCGCGGCTGTTCGGCACGGACGGCGAGCCGATCGCCGACACGCGCATCTTGAGCGGCCCCGGCGGGGTGGTGCAGATCCTCGAGCTGCCGGCCCCCCAGCAGGGCAACGCGGGGTCGCGCGCGCTGATCCACGCCTATGACTGGCTGGTTGCGCGGCTGCCGGAACGGCACAAATTCCCTCCCTACGCCGAAAGCCCGATCCAGCGCGCCGCCGACTACGACGAGGCGCGGCGCGCGTTGCGCGGCGAGATCTCGGCCATGGTGCGCTCGAGCGACGACGGGGGGCTGGTGATCTCGGTCGCGGTGCCGGTGCAGCGCTACAAGCAGGTGCTGGGGGCGCTGATGCTGTCGCGCACCGGCGCCGACATCGAGCGCGCCATGCGCGCGGTCAGGCTCGATATCTTGAAAATTTTCGCCGTGGCGCTGGCCGTGACCGTGCTGCTGTCGTTCTACCTCGCGGGCGCGATCGCGCGGCCGGTGCGCCGGCTTGCCGCCGCCGCCGACCGCGTGCGCCGTGGCCACGGGCGCGGCATGGAGCCGATCCCCGACTTCACCAACCGGCGCGACGAGATCGGCGATCTGTCGGCCGCGCTGCGCGAGATGACCGACGCGCTGTGGCGGCGCATGGACGCGATCGAGCGCTTCGCCGCCGACGTGGCGCACGAGATCAAGAACCCGCTGACCTCGCTGCGCTCGGCGGTCGAGACCGCCAGCCGCGTCGCCGACCGCGAGCAGCAGAAGAAGCTGATGGCGGTGATCCAGGACGACGTGCAGCGGCTCGACCGGCTGATCAGCGACATATCCGACGCCTCGCGCCTCGACGCCGAACTCAGCCGCGCCGAGACCGGGCCGGTGGACGTGGGCGCGATGCTTAAGGCGCTGGCCGAGCTGCACGCGGCCACCATCGCAGCCGCCCGCCCCGACGCGCCGCGCCTCAAGCTCGAAATGGCGTCCGGCCCCGCCGCCAGGCATCTGACCGTGCCCGGCGTGGACAGCCGCCTGGCGCAGGTGTTCCGCAACCTGATCGCCAACGCGGTCTCGTTCAGCCCGCCCAGGGGGGAAATCCGCCTGCGCGTGTTCCGCGAGGGGCGCTTCGTGGTGGCAACGGTGGACGACGACGGCCCGGGCATCCCCGAGGGCAAGCAGCAGGCGATCTTCGACCGGTTCTATTCCGAGCGGCCGGCCGGCGAGAAGTTCGGCACCCATTCGGGCCTGGGCTTGAGCATCTCCAAGCAGATCGTCGAGACGCATCGCGGCGCGATCCGCGCCGAGAACCGCATCGGCCCCGACGGCGAGGTGCGCGGAGCGCGGTTCATCGTAAGGTTGCCGGTGGATTAGCGGCGCGCGTCACCCGCCAGTCTTGACCAGCGGCGGACGGGTGTCGCGGGTCTGCATGAGGAAATAGGTCAGAAGCGCCCGGGCGTCGGGGCCATCCCAGTTGGCGTCGCCCTCGAACCGGCCGAGCTCGCGCCCCTCGGCGTCGATCACGACCGTGGTGGGCAGGCCGCGCACGCCCAGCGCCCGCTGCACCGCCCCCTTGGCATCGAGATAGACCGGCAGCGACTTCAAGCCCAGGCGTTCGAGGAACGGCGCCACTACCTTGGCCCCACCCTTGTCCTGCGAGATCGCCAGCAGCGCCAGCCCCTGGCCCGCCAGCCGCGCGTTCATGCGGTCGAGCGACGGCATCTCCTTGATGCAGGGCGCGCACCACGTGGCCCACAAATTGATCACCACCAGCTTGCCCTTGAAGTCGGCCAGCGACAGCTCGCGCCCCTCCATGTCGGTGAAGCTCAGGGGTGGGGCGGCCCGGGGCGGCTTGGCGAGGGTGAAGTCCTTCATTTCGCCCAGGAGCGGCGGTCCGCCGCCAGCCCAGGCATATGGCGGGCGGAACTCGGGTCCGAGGTCCAAAACCCGGCCCAATACCCCGAACCATTAGGTTAAAACCGCGCCAAGACCCAGGACAGGCCGGGCCCGATCCCGTATAAACCCGCCAACCTGGACCGATAATGGGCGCTCTTCAGCCATGGCCTCGCGTTCCGCCAGCAAGCCCCCAAGGGCCGCCAAGCATACCGCCAAATCGGGCGGAACGATGACGGCCCGCGCGGCCGTCGATCCGGCCGCGCAAACCCCCACGAGGCCGGGCGGATCATCGCCCGGCGCCGCCAATGCGCTGTGGGGCGGGCGGTTCGCAGCGGGTCCGGCGGCGGTCATGGAAAAGATCAACCCCTCCATCGGCTTCGACCACAGGATGTTCCGCCAGGACATCCGGGGCTCGATCGCCCACGCCGAGATGCTGGCGAAGCAAGGCATCGTTTCGCCCACCGACGCCAAGGCCATCGTCAAGGGGCTGCGGCAGGTCGGGCGCGAGATCGCGGCCGGCAAGCTCGCGTTCAAGGTCGCGCTCGAGGACAGCCACCTGATCGTCGAGGCGCGGCTGGCCGAGATCATCGGTCCCGCCGCCGGGCGGCTGCACACCGGCCGGTCGCGCAACGACCAGGTGGCGACCGACCTGCGCTTATGGGTGCGCGACGCGATCGACGAGATCGACCGGGCGCTCGAGCGCCTGCAAGCCGCGCTGATCCGGCGCGCCGAGCAGCACGCGGCCACGGTGATGCCCGGCTTCACCCATTTGCAGCCGGCGCAGCCCGTGACCTTCGGCCATCACCTGCTCGCTTATGTCGAGATGGCGGGGCGCGACCGCGGCCGCTTCGCCGACGCCAGGCGGCGCTTGAACGAATCGCCCCTGGGCGCGGCGGCGCTGGCCGGCACGTCCTTTCCCATCGACCGCCACGCCGCCGCCGCGGCGCTGGGCTTCGACCGGCCGGCCGCCAATTCGATGGACTCGGTGGCCGACCGCGACTTCGCCGCCGAGTACCTGGCGGCCTGCACGATCTGCGCCGTCCATCTGTCGCGCTTGGCCGAGGAGATCGTGCTGTGGAGCTCGGAGCAGTTCCGCTTCATCCGGCTCAGCGACGCTTTCACCACCGGCAGCTCGATCATGCCGCAGAAGCGCAACGCCGACGCCGCCGAATTGACGCGCGGCAAGACGGGCCGCATCATCGGCGCGCTGGTGGGCCTGTTGACGATGCTGAAAGGCCTGCCGCTGGCCTTCAACAAGGACATGCAGGAGGACAAGGAGCCGGTGTTCGACGCCACCGATACGCTGCTGCTCGGCATCGCCGCCGCCACGGGGATGGTCGGCGACATGAAAGTGGACAAACAGGCGATGCGCGGCGCGACCGCGCGCGGGTTCATCACCGCCACCGATTTGGCCGACTGGCTGGTGCGCCGGCTGGGCCTGCCGTTCCGCGAGGCGCACCGCCTGACCGGCAGGCTGGTAAAGCTGGCGGAAAAGAAGGGCGCGGCGCTGGCCGAGTTGCCGCTCCAGGCCATGAGGGCGGTCGAGCCGCGCATTTCGCGCGACGTGTACGAGGTGTTGAGTCCCGAGGCGGCGGTGAAAAGCCGCGTGAGCTTCGGCGGCACGGCCCCGGCCAACGTCCGGCGCGCCTGCGCCGAGGCGCGCAAACGGTTTATTGGCGGCAGGAGGCGCGCATGAAACGGCCGATGGTCATCCTGGCGGCGGCGGCGCTTGCAGTCGCGCCGCTGACGGCGTGCGGCAAGAAAGGCGATCCCGAATCGGAACCGGAGCGGGTGAAGCTGCAAATGCCGGCGCCCATTCCGCCGCCGGCCCAACCGCCGGCCCAAGTTCCGGCCAAGCCCCCGCAGTGACCGCCGAGTCGGAACTGCTGCGCTATGTGCGGGGCGAGGGCCATGTCGAGGACGTGGCGCTCGCCCGCATCGCCGACGCCGTCGGCACGCCCACCTACGTCTATTCGCGCGCCGCGCTGATCCGGAACTACCGCCGCTTCCAGCGGGCGCTGGACGGCATGCGGGCCGCGATCTGCTACGCGGTCAAGGCCAACGGCAACCTGGCGGTGGTCCGCACTTTCGCCGAGCTCGGCGCGGGGGCCGACGTGGTGTCGCTGGGCGAGCTGAAGCGCGCGTTGCAGGCCGGCGTGCCGGCCAAACGCATCGTGTTCGCCGGAGTCGGCAAGACGCTGGCCGAGATCGACGCGGCGCTGGACGCCGGCATTCTTCAGTTCAACGTCGAATCCGAGGACGAGCTCCGCACGCTGTCGGCCGCAGCCATTGGGCGCGGCGACACCGCGGGCGTGGCGTTGCGCGTCAATCCCGACGTCGACGCCAAGACCCACGCCAAGATCGCGACCGGCCGCAAGGGCGACAAGTTCGGCATCGACCTCGCCCACGCCGCCGCTGTGGCCAAGGCGGCCGCCGGGATGAAAGGCGTCGGGTTGCACGGGCTTTCCGTGCATATCGGCTCGCAGCTCAAGGACATCGCGCCGTTCCGCCGCGCGTTCGAGCGCATGGCCGAGCTGACCCGCACGCTGCGCCAAGCGGGCATCGCCGTGACCCGGCTCGATCTTGGCGGCGGCATCGGCGTGGATTACGAGGGCGGCGGCGCGATTTCGTTCGCCGACTACGCCCGCGCCGTGGCCGAGACCGTCGGCAATCTGGGCTGCGAGCTGGTGTTCGAGCCGGGCCGGGCGCTGGTGGCCGACGCCGGACTGCTGTTGACGCGCGTGGTGCGGGTGAAGGACGGCGCTTCGCGGCGATTCGTCATCACCGACGCGGCCATGAACGACTTGGTGCGCCCGGCGATGTACAACGCCTACCACCCCATCAGCCCGGTCAAGCAGCCGCCTTCCGGGGCCAAGGAAACGCCGATGGACGTGGCCGGGCCGATCTGCGAAACCGGCGACCAGTTCGCCGCCCAGCGGCCGCTGCCGCCGATCCTAGCGGGAGAGCTGCTTGCGATCCTCAAGGCCGGGGCCTACGGTTTCGCGATGGCTTCCACCTACAATCTGAGGCCCTTGCCGGCCGAGGTGATGGTGCACGGCACGCGCTTTGCAACGGTCAGGGCGCGCCAGGACTATGGCGATCTGCTGGGCGCGGATATACTGCCGGACTGGAGCCAGGGGACCACCGCGGAAGCGCCGCCGAAAGCGCGCGGGGCGGCATAGTTAAGGACCTCCGCTTGAGCGACGAAGACCGGCCCAAAGACCCGACCATTCCCTTGCCGCCGGGGCGGCTTGCCCTGGCGTGGCTGGCGCTGTTCTGGGAGCGGCTGTGGCCGGCCCTGTGGCCGGTCATGGCGGTGCTGGCGCTGTTCGCGGCCCTGGCGCTGTTCGACGTCCTGCCCGAACTGTCGTTCGGCGCGCACCTGGCGGTGCTCATCGGATTCGCCGCCGCTTTGGCCTGGGGCGGCTGGCGGGCGGCGCGCGCGGGGCTGGCGCCCGGCCGGCTCGCGGCGCGCCGGCGGCTCGAGCGCGACAACCAGCTCGCGCACCGCCCGCTGGCGGCGCTGGAGGACACGCTTGTCGCCGGCAAGGCCGACGGTTTCGCCGAGGCGCTATGGCGCGAGCATCGCCGCCGTTTGATCGAGCGCATGAAGCGCCTGAAGGTGGCGTTGCCGAGCCCAGGCTCCGTCCGGCGCGATCCCATGGCCGTGCGCGCGGCGCTGATTCTGCTCTTGGCCGTGGCGCTCGGCGCGGGCTGGTACGACGCCTTGCCGCGCGTGAAGCGCGCGCTGACGCCCAATGCCGTGTCGGGCGGCGAGGCCGCGGCGGCGGCGCTCGAGATGTGGATCACCCCGCCGGACTATACCGGGCTGGCGCCGGTGTTCGTGCGCGGGGCCGAGCGCGCGGTCGAGGCCGCCAAGGCCCCGCTGCGCGCGCCCGCGGGCAGCAAGCTTCTGGCCCAGGTGCACGGCCGCGTCGCCACGCCGCGCCTGAAGCTGGGCGCCGAGGACCACGACTTCGCCGCCGTGGACGAAGCCACGCACCGCATCGAGACGGTCTTGAACCAGGGCGGCGAGCTTAGCATCGACGCGGGGCGTCGGCATTTCGGCCGCTGGACGCTCGAGGTCGTGCCCGACAAGCCGCCGACGGTCGAGTTCGCGCAGGCGCCGCAGCGCACGCAGCGGTCGGCGATGCGCGTGGAATACGTCGCCGCCGACGACTATGGCATCGCCTCGGTCAAGGCAGTGATTCGCCTGATGGGCGAGGACGACAGCCCGCTGGCGCGCGAGGAGCCGATCGAGCTGGAGCTGCCGCTGCCGGGCCTGCGGCTCAAGAACGCCAAGGCGGCCAGCTTCCACGACCTGACCGCGCATGTCTGGGCCGGCCTGAAGGTGCAGATGAGGCTGGTGGCGCAGGACGAGATCGGCCAGACCGGCGAAAGCGACGCGCTGACGACGGTGCTGCCCGAGCGCATCTTCAACCACCCCGTCGCGCGCGCGATCGTGGAGCAGCGCAAGCTGCTGTCCACCGCGCCGGAAAAGCGCCGCGACGTGTCGGCGGCCCTCTATGGCATCATGCAGCGCCCGGCGCTGTTCTTCGAGGACACGGTGGTGTTCCTGGCGCTGAAATCGGCCCAGGCGCGCCTGCTGCGCGACGACAGCCGGGAAGGCATCCGCGCCGTGCAGCAGTTGATGTGGGACACGGCGCTTCGGATCGAGGACGGCAAGCTGTCGCTGGCCGAGCGCGACCTGCGCGATGCCGAGAAGCGGCTGATGGACGCGCTGAACAGGAACGCGGCCGATCCCGAGATCGAACGGCTGATCCAGGAGTTGCAGCAGGCGCTGGACAACTACCTGCAGGCGCTGGCCGAGCAGATGCGCCAGCAATTGCAGCAGGGGATGCAGCCGCAGCCGCTCGATCCCAATGCTCAAATAATCGACAGCCGCGATTTGCAGCGCATGATCGAGCAGGCGCGCGAGCTGGCGCGCCAAGGCAACCGCGACGCCGCGAAGCAGCTTCTGTCGCAGCTGCGCGAGATGCTGGAGAACATGCGCCAGGGCGCGATGGCGCAGATGTCGCAGCAGGGCCGCCAGGCGATGCAGATGATGAACAACCTGCAAGACCTGATAAAACGCCAGCGCGACCTTCTGGACCAGACCTTCCGCGACGCGCAGCGCGACGGCAAGCTGCCGGAGGGCATGCAGCAGCGTCCGGGCCAGCGCCCCGGCCAGCAGGGCCAACAAGGCCAACAGGGTCAGCAAGGCCAGCAGGGACAGCGCGGCGACGGCGCCCAGCGCCAGGGCCAGCTGCGCGGCGATCTGGGCGACTTCCTCAGGCGATTGGACGAGATGATGGGCAACATTCCGCGCCCGTTCGGCCGCGCCGACCGCGCCATGCGCGACGCGCAAGGCGCGCTCGAGCAGGGCGAGCCGGGCGACGCAGTGGGCCACCAGAACCAGGCGCTGGATCAGCTGCAAGAGGCCGCGCGCGGCATGATGGAGCAGATGATGCAGCAGATGGGCATGCGCGGCGGCCCGGGGCCCTACGACGGCGAACAGCCGCCGCAGAGCATGGGCCCGATGCCGCCCCGGCCCAACCAGGGGCGCGATCCGTTCGGCCGGCCGCAGAACAATTTCGGCGGGGTGGACACCGGCGACGTGATGATCCCCGAGCAGTCGGACATGCAGCGCGCGCGCGACGTGCTCGACGAGCTGCGCAAGCGCCGCGGCGAGCCCGACCGCCCGCCGGTCGAGCGCGACTACATCGACCGCCTGCTGAAGCGGTTCTAGTCCGCTACTTCTTCTCTTCCGTCGCTTTGAAGGTGCCGGCTTGACCGGCCTCGATCACGCCGCGGCGCACTTCGCGGGTGCGCCGGAACAGCGTCTCCAGTTTTTCGCCCTCGCCCCATCTGATCGCGCGTTGCAGGGCGCTCAGGTCTTCGCTGAAGCGGCCCAGCATCTCGAGCACCGCCTCGCGGTTGTTGAGGAACACGTCGCGCCACATCACCGGGTCGGAGGCCGCGATGCGCGTGAAGTCGCGGAAGCCGCCGGCCGAGAACTTCACCACCTCGCTGCGGTCGATCACGTGGCCGGCTTCCTTGGCCTCTTGCCTGAGATGGCCTTCCAGGTCCGTCACCGTGCCGACGATGGTGTAGGCGATGAGGTGCGGCAGGTGCGAGGTGATCGCCAGCACGCGGTCGTGATGCGCCGGGTCCATGATCTCGATCATGCTGCCCATGGCGCGCCACAGCTTCGCCAACCGGTCGACCGCCTGCTGGTCCGTGCCGGGCGGCGGCGTCAGGATGCACCAGCGCTGCTCGAACAGCTCGGCGAAGCCCGACTCGGGCCCCGAATGCTCGGTGCCCGCCACCGGATGGCCGGGGACGAAATGCACGCCCTCTGGCACGTGCGGGCCCACGTCGCGCACCACGGCCTGCTTGACCGAGCCCACGTCGCTGATCGTCGCGCCCTTCTTCAGGGCGGGCGCCATGGCGGCCGCCAGGTCGGCGTTGGCGCCGAGCGGCGCACAGAGGATCACCAAGTCGGCGCCCTGGACCGCGCCGGCCAAGTCGTCATGCACGCTGTCGCAGATCTCCAGGCGCCGCGTCGTGCCGCGCGTGGCCGAAGAGCGCGACCAGCAGGCTACGTGCCCGGCCAACCTCCCGC
>JBQTIS010000165.1:0-17007 GCA_052387895.1 Rhodospirillales bacterium
CCGGAATTGGCCGGGTCGGTGAAGGCGATCTTGCCCTTCCATTTCGGGTCGAGCAGGTCCGCCCAGCTTTTCGGCCCCTGGTCGGCCGGCAGCATCTTGGTGTTTTGCAGGATCACCAGCATGTGCAGGTTGTTGCCGATCCACAGATCGTTCGGGTCGCGGAATTCGGCCGGTATCGCGCCAGCGTTCTTCGACTTGTAGGGCGCGAAGAACTCCCTGTTGGATTCCAGCAGCGAGCGGCTGACGCCCCAGATTATGTCGCCTTGCGGGCGGTCTTTTTCGGTCTGCACGCGCTTGATCAGGACGCCCGACCCGCCTGACACACCCTGCACCTTGATCGAGGTCGCCTTTTCGAACGCCGCGAACACGCGCTGATCGAGCGTGTTCTCGTTGGCGGAATAGACCACCACCTGCTTCTGCGCCTGGGCGGGCGACACGGCGAAGAGAGCCGCCAGCACCGCCGCACAGTAGAGACCCGTGAATTTAGTTCCCGACATGCTCCCCTCCCCCATTACCGCTCCACTGAATCGGGTCGTTGTTCCTGCAACACTACAGCGCCTCTCCCCGTGGTCAAGGCGGCCGCCTCTAGCGCAGTGCCGCACAGGCGCGCTGGATGCGCAGGCAGGCTTCCTTGAGGCGCTCCATCGACAATGCGAAAGAGATGCGGAAATAGGGAGCCATGCCGTAGGCCGCGCCATGGACTACGCCCACGCCATGCTCCAGCAGGTAGTTGGTGAAATCTTCGTCGGTCTTGATTTCCTTGCCGCCTGGTGTGCGCTTACCGATCGCGCCGGCGCAGGACGGAAAGACGTAAAACGCACCCTGCGGTTTCGGGCACGCGATGCCCGACGCCTGGTTGAGCATCTCGACCGCCACGTCGCGGCGTTTGCGGAACTCCTCGGTTCGCTGGCGGACGATGTCCTGGGGACCGTTGAGCGCCTCCACCGCCGCCGCCTGGCTGATCGAGCAGGGGCACGCAGTCGTCTGCATCTGCACTTTCGCCATGCCTTTGATCAGGTGTCGCGGACCACCGGCATAACCGATGCGCCATCCGGTCATCGAATAGGTTTTGGAAATGCCGTTGACCGTCAGGGTGCGCTCGTACAGCCGCGGCTCCACAGCGGCGGGCGTGCAGAATTCGCGTCCGTCGTAGAGGATATGCTCGTACATGTCGTCGGTCATGACCGCGATTTGGGGATGGCGCAGCAGAACGTCGGTCAGCGCCTTCATCTCGGCGCGGCCATAGGCGGTGCCCGTGGGATTGCAGGGCGAATTGATGATCAGCCAGCGTGTACGCCTGGTGATCGCGGCCTCAAGCGCCTCGGGCATCAGCTTGTAACCGTGATTCTGCGGGCAGCGCACGAAGACTGGCGTGCCCTCGGCCAGCCGCACAAGGTCGGGATACGATACCCAGTACGGAGCCGGGATGATCACCTCGTCGCCTGGCGCCAGCGTCGCCATCAGCGCGTTCAGCAGCACCTGCTTGCCGCCGTTGCCGGCGGAAACCTGGTCGACGGCATAGTCCAACCCATTCTCGCGCTTGAACTTGGCTACGATCGCCTGTTTCAACTCGGGCGTGCCGTCGGTGTTGGTGTATTTGGTATCGCCCCGCGCCATGGCGCGCGCGGCCGCTTCTTTCACGTTGCCGGGCGTGTCGAAATCGGGCTCGCCGGCGGTGAGCGCTATGATGTCGCGCCCCTGGGCCTTCAGCTCCGCCGCGCGCTGCGACGCCACGCGGCTGGCCGAGGGTTGGAAACGGTCGAGCCGCGCCGCGAGGCGGATCATCGCGCGGCCTCGCGCCGCCTCAGCGCCTCGGGATTGACCAGGCACGCCGGATCATAGTCCGTTCCGTCGAGAATGGCATAGGCGTTCTGGACCGCCCGCAGCGCCACGCGGCCCATCGCCTCGCGCGTGCTGCCGGCGATATGCGGCGTGGACACCACGTTGGGCAGGTTGCGCAGCGGGTTGTCGGCCGGCGTGGGTTCGTCGGCGAACACATCCAGCCCAGCCCCGGCGATCGCTTGGCGCTTCAAACAGTCGAGCAACGCAGATTCATCCATCACCGGCCCGCGCGCCGTGTTGATGAACAGCGCCGTCGGCTTCAATAGCGCAAACTGCTCGGCGCCGATCATGCCGCGGGTTTCCCTGGTCAGCGGGCAATGCAGGCTGACGACGTCGGACTCGGCCAACATCGCACCCAAGTCTTTCATCAGCTTCACGCCCGCGGGCACCGAGGCGGTGGCGATATACGGGTCGTAGGCCGCGACGGCCATGCCGAAGCCTCGGGCGATGGCATTCAGCGCACGGCCGACATTGCCGAGGCCGACGATGCCCAGCCGCTTGTCCTTGAGCTCGCCCGCCACGTGGCCGGGGCGCTCCCAGCGCCCCTCGCGCATCGACCGGTCGAGCGCGACCAGCTTGCGCGTCAGCGACAGCATCAGAAGGATGGCGTGCTCGGCCACGGATTGGGCGTTGCCGGCCATGGCGTTGAGCACGGGAATGCCGCGCCTTGTGGCCGCTTCCACGTCGATATTGTCCACGCCTATGCCGTGCTTCGAAATCACGCGGAGCTGCGTGGACGCCGCGATCGCCTCGCCCGAAAAGCGAATCGTGCGCGAAATGACGGCGTCGAATTTCCCGCGCTTGCACAATGCCAGCAGTTCGCCGGGCACCGTGCTCGGCGGGGCAAAGGTCAGGCGCGCCTGGCGCTGCTCCAGCAACGCACGCCCCGCCGGCGCGATATTGGCATCGGTGATCAAAAACGATGCGCCCATTGGCGTCTTTATCCCCTCAACCGTGTCGCCAGCGATGCAGGATAGTGCTTCGGCGCCATAGCGCAACACGCCCGTTGCCGCCGACCGCTACGAAATGGCATTGCGGAATCGTCCGCCTGCCGAAAGATGCGACCGCTTCACACAAGGGCCGGCGGACGATCTTGAAGTCCCGCGTGATCCTGTCGATGGTGTAGATCTCGACAACAAAGACTAAGCCCTCCATGCCGGGCACGGCCTTGACGACATTGGCGCGGCGTGAAATGGCGTGGGAATCGCACGAACCGACGCCGAGCGGATAGCGCGGACCGGCCTTTGTCACCATGCCCGCCAGCGGCGCCGGAATAGAGCTGTGGCGGTGGAACTTCCCGACCAAAGCCACGCCGGCGTGCGCCAGACGCGCCGCCAGCGTCCGACCCTGGTGCCCGACCGCCAAGCATGCTGAAATTTCCATCCTTATGAAAACGGATTCGGAAAGACTGATCCGTGAAGGCCGGCGATCCCAAAACAGATGCTTCCAGCGCATACTTGCGGCTGCCCATGTGCATATTAGCTTGCCGGAGTCCTGCGTGCGGACATGGCGTTGACACAGCCGACGTTCGGCTGGAGAAGGGAATCAAAACGCCCGCCAAGCGCGCAATTCAACGGGCGAATTTGGTTGCGTGGGAGGCCACCACCAACGAGACTTTCCTATTGGGCCAGTGGCAGTCTGAGCATAACAAATCCGGTGGCATGGAAAGGGTTTGGCTCATATCGAACAAGGTCGGCCGCAGCCCACCGTCGCGCAAATCAACTTCGCCCGCCGTCAGAACATTTGGGACAGAAGTTGGGTTATAGGCCGCCGGTCTTGACGATGAAGCCCATGATCTCTGCCACGCCGATGTTCTCTTTCAAATTAGAGAACAGAAAAGGCCGCGAACCGCGCATCTTGCGCGCATCGCGTTCCATGACCCCAAGATCGGCGCCTACCAGGGGCGCGAGGTCGATCTTGTTTATCACCAACAAATCCGAGCGTGTGATACCGGGTCCGCCCTTGCGGGGAATCTTGTCGCCAGCCGATACGTCGATCACATAGATCGTCAAGTCGGCAAGCTCCGGGCTGAAAGTCGCCGCCAAGTTGTCGCCGCCGCTTTCAACGAACACCAGATCAAGGCCGGGAAATGTCCGGCACATCTCGGCCACCGCCGCCAGATTAGCCGAGGCATCTTCGCGGATGGCGGTATGCGGACAACCGCCGGTCTCGACCCCGACGATGCGCTCGGCGTCGAGCGCGCCAGAGCGGATCAGGAACTGGGCGTCTTCCTTCGTGTAGATGTCGTTGGTAACGACGGCCAGCCCATAGCGCTCCCGCATCGCCTTGCACAGCCGATCGACCAAGGCCGTTTTCCCCGAGCCTACCGGGCCGCCGATGCCAACCCGCAGCGGGCCGTTGAGAGGCACGGTCATGAGCGGAACAGTCTCGTGTACTGGGTTTCGTGCCGAATCGAATGAAGATCGAGCATCGGAACGGCGGTGCCGACATCCTCCGGATCGGTCGCCAGCGCCGCCGCGACAGCACGCGCGACTGGCGCCCTAAGGATCGCCATCGTCGCCTGGCCGTCGCGTTGGCCGAGCGGGACCAGGCGCAAACTGGCCGACACCAGGCTGGCGACGATCGCCTGCAGATAGGCGGTCAACACCGCCTCGAGCGCCACGCCCTGTTCGGCGGCGGCAACACCCACGGCGACACAATATGAAGCGAGACCCCGACGTTTTGCGGCAAAACTGGAGAGCGCGGGCGCGGGCCAGGCCGCATTGGTCGCAGCCAGGAAGGCCGCGCCTTGCGCCGCGCTTTCCAACGCCATCTCGGCCGTGCCGCGCCAGGCATCAGCCAGATCCGCAATTCGATCCAGCGCCGCCGGGTCGTCCTGTCGCACCGCTTTCCAGGAGGCTGCGAGCAGCGCGGCGTCAGCGTGGCCGGCACCGAGTTCGAGAACGGTCTCGACGAACTCGACCAGGCTTTTGCGGTCTCGCACCGCGCCGGTATCGACTGCATGCTCCAGCCCGTGACTGTAGCTGAAGCCGCCGACCGGATAGGCCGGCGACAGCCAGGTCATCAGGCGATAAAGCGCCTCGGGATCAGCGCCGGCGATCATGGTCGGGGTGGCCATCGTGAGGGTGGTCATGGCTATGCTCGCGGTGATGGAGGTGATGTTGCCGTGTGTCATGATTGTGCTGACCATAGGCTCCGCCTTCCGGCGAGAACGGGGCCTTGACATAGCGCACGATGGCGCCGAGGCCCTTTAGCATATCGACGATAACGTGGTCGTCCCGGATTAGGAGGCGGTCGCCGGCGATCTCGATCGGCAGATGCCGGTTGCCGAGATGCCAGGCCAATCGGGCGAGGTCTGCCGGCGCGTGCGCGGTGACCTCGACTAGCGGCTCGGCGGCGGCGGCGATTGCGACGATGGCGCCGTCCTCGAGCCGCAGCCCGTCGCCGTCACCGAGCACCACCGCCTCCGCCATGTCGAGCAGAACGACGGTGCCACCCTCGGTGGTGTAGACGCGGCGGCGGCGATGCCGATCATCGAAGTCCAACACCAGCCGATCGATTTGATCGGCCGCCGGCCACAAGCCGGCGCGGATTATGGCTTTGACACGGCGCATCATCAGAACAGGAAGTAACGCTGCGCCATGGGCAGCTCCTTGGCAGGCGCGCATGTGAGAAGTTCGCCATCGGCCCTAACCTCGTAAGTCTCTGGATCAACCTCGATGTGCGGCGTTGCATCGTTCCGTACCATGTCCTTCTTGGATATGCCGCCTCGGACGTTGGCGACGGCCAGCATGGGACGCGAGAGGCTATAGGGGCTCGCGATCCCGCGCGCCAAGCCCGCCGCACTGACGAACAGGACCGAGCTGGCCACCAGATTTCGGCCGAACCCGGCGAACATGGGCCGATAGTGGACCGGCTGTGGAGTCGGGATCGAGGCATTGGGATCGCCCATGGGCGCGGCAGCGATTGAACCGCACTTCAACACCATCTCGGGCTTCACGCCGAAGAAAGCGGGCGACCAGAGCACCAAGTCGCCTAGCTTACCGGGCTCGATCGAGCCGACATGGCGGGCGACGCCGTGTGCAATCGCGACGTTAATAGTGTACTTGGCGATGTAGCGCTTGGCGCGCTCGTTGTCATTTGCGCCGGTTTCACCTGCAAGGCGTCCGCGCTGACGCTTCATTTTATCGGCGGTCTGCCAGGTGCGGATGATGACTTCGCCGACCCGGCCCATGGCTTGGCTATCCGAGGACATCATCGAGAATGCGCCGAGATCATGCAGGATGTCCTCTGCCGCGATGGTCTCGCGCCGGATGCGACTCTCGGCGAAAGCCACATCTTCGGCGATGCGGGAATCGAGATGATGGCAGACCATCAGCATATCCAAATGCTCGTCCACGGTATTGACGGTATAGGGCATGGTCGGATTAGTGGAGGAAGGCAGCACGTTGGGCAGGCCGGCAAGCTTGATGATGTCGGGAGCATGGCCGCCGCCCGCGCCCTCAGTGTGAAAAGCGCAGATAGTGCGGCCGCGGAATGCGGCAATGGTGTCCTCGACGAAACCGCTCTCGTTCAGTGTGTCGGTGTGAATCGCGACCTGGATGTCGTGGGTATCGGCGACCGAAAGGCACGCGTCGATCGCCGCCGGCGTCGTGCCCCAGTCCTCGTGCAGCTTAAGACCGCACGCGCCGGCTTCGATCTGCTCGATCAATCCAGCGGGACACGCCGAGTTGCCTTTGCCGAAGAAGCCGAGATTCATCGGAAAGGCCTCTGCCGCTTGCATCATGCGCATCAAATGCCAGGGACCTGGCGTGCAAGTGGTCGCGCTAGTGCCGGCCGCGGGGCCCGTGCCGCCGCCAAGCATGGTGGTAATGCCCGAGTAAAGCGCCTCTTCGATCTGCTGGGGCGAAATGAAATGGATATGGGCATCAATGCCGCCCGCAGTGATGATCCGGTTTTCACCCGCGATCACCTCTGTCGGCGGGCCGATGACAATGTCGACGCCAGGCTGCACATCGGGATTGCCCGATTTGCCGATCGCGGCGATACGCCCATCCTTCAAACCGATATCAGCCTTGACGATGCCCCAGTGGTCTAGGATCAGGGCATTGGTGATGACCGTGTCGACCGCACCTTCGGCGCGGCTTCGCTGGCTTTGTCCCATGCCGTCACGAATTACCTTGCCACCGCCGAACTTTACCTCCTCGCCGTAGATGGTCAGGTCGCGTTCCACCTCGATGAAAAGATCGGTATCGGCCAATCGCACTTTGTCGCCGACTGTCGGCCCGAACATAGCGGCATATGCGCTGCGTTGCGTCTTGTGCGCCATGACGTTCCCTCAAAGCTTGCCGGAAATCAGCGCATTGAATCCCCAGACCTCACGCGCGCCAGCGTAGGCGACCAACCGCACGCGACGGGTCTGACCCGGCTCGAAGCGCATCGCAGTACCCGCCGGGATGTCGAGCCGGAAGCCGCGTGTCCTGGCGCGGTCGAAGCGTAGCGCGGCATTGGTTTCGAAAAAATGGTAATGGCTTCCCACCTGAATCGGCCGATCACCGGTGTTGGCCACCTCGACATCGATGGTTGCGCGGCCGGCATTCAGCTCGATTTCGCCGGCGACGGTTACGGCTTCGCCCGGGATCATGGCTTCACCGGATTGGTTGATGAACGGTGACCAGCTTAGTCCCGTCCGGAAACGTGGCTTCGACCTGAATCTCGCGGATCATCTCGGCCACTCCCTCCATCACCTGTTCGCGCCTGAGCACGGTGGCCCCGTCGCGCATCAGCTCAGCCACCGATCTGCCGTCGCGCGCACCCTCCACCACAAAGTCGGATACCAGCGCGACGGCTTCTGGATGGTTCAGCTTCAGGCCCCGTTCCAGCCGCCGGCGCGCAACCATCGCGGCCATGCTGATCATGAGCTTGTCCTTCTCACGCGAAGTCAGGAACATGGCGTCGTCCCCTATTCCTCAGACGCGCCAGACGCGCGGCAGATGTTCGGGCCAGTCCAGCGCAGCCCCCCGCAACCAAGCCAGAAAATCCGACAGAACGCCGCGCGCCACGACCGCGTCGCCGGAAAGGCAGCGCATCAAGAGCACGCCGTTCACCAGCGTTGCGGCTGTGCAACCCGATGCCGCATTCAGCCGGACGCGCGCCGGCTTCAATAGCGCCTCGGCATCCGGGCCGCAATAGAGGGCGGTGGCCATCGCCGCAGCGCGGCCGAATGCGAATGGCCGATCCAGAATTGCGGCGACGTCCCCCTCCAGACGAAGCGCATCCGCCCAGACAAGCCGCCCGGACCGCCTCACTCGCCATGTGTCGATGAGCGAACCCGAAGTAAGTCGTTCCCCGTGAGCGGCGCGGCCGAAGACCAGCATATCGGCGCCGATAAACCGCGCATCGGCTGCAAGCGCGACATCGTGCCGCCGGGTGAGCCGAGCGCCGTCGAATAGGATGGTTTCCTGCGGGATGTATTCGATCCGCGCGCCGGCTTCGGCCGCAAGGCCGACTTCGATCCGGCATGCCTCGCCGCTTGAACGATAGACCTTTTCGGCCGCCTGTCCCGCAATCGACAATGCGGTTTTTTCCGCTGCCTCGAAACCCATGCGCAGTCGATCGCCGCCGGCCAGCCCACCCGACGTCAGCACGAACACCGCCTCGAAGGGTTGCCCGTCGTCGGGCAGGGGAAAAAGTATCCTGCAGGGATCGCTTTGGTGAAGGTAAATCGCTCGCGTTTTTCCATGACGAAGCATGACGCGCAGTTCTGCCATGCCGTCGCCCCTTTCGAGCTTTGGAGTCTGCATGTCCGGAACTGTCTGGTCGATAGCGCGTCCTCCAATCCCGCATCGCCTCGCCGCAACGGCCCGCCCTCGCGGCTTGGGCTTTGGCGGCCACATTATTCTACACCGTCAGAAAGCGCTGCACCTCCGCTTGGTACCGATCCATATCGGCGCGCTTTCCTGCAAGCGCCACTTCGCCTCGCTCGATTACAACGAACCGGTCCGCAAGGCGTCGGGCGAAATCGAAATACTGCTCGACCAGCACGATCGCCATATCGCCGCCACCGGCTAAGACACGGATCACACGCTCGATGTCCTTGATAATCGAGGGCTGAATGCCCTCGGTAGGTTCGTCGAGAATCAACAGCTTTGGCCGCGTGACCAGCGCACGCGCGATCGCAAGCTGCTGCTGCTGGCCGCCGGAAAGGTCGCCGCCGCATCGGCCCAGCATGGATTTAAGAATTGGGAACAGATCGAAGATCTCGCGCGGTATATGGCGTAGGCCGCGAGGCAGCGGTGCGAAGCCGGTCTGCAGGTTCTCCAGAACCGTGAGGCGAGGAAAGATCTCGCGCCCCTGCGGCACCAGCGCGAAGCCGCGTCTAGCGCGCTCGGAAACGGCCAGACGGGTCACGTCATGTCCCTGCCACTGCACGCTGCCCGCGCTCACAGGCTGCAGGCCGAAGATCGCGCGCATCAAACTTGTCTTGCCGACGCCATTGCGCCCGAGCACGCACGTCACCTTGCCAGGCTCGGCCGTCAAGCCGACTTTCTTGAGCGTGTGGCTGGCGCCGTAGAATAGATCGATGCCTTCGACCGCTAGCATCGCTTAACGGCCCAGATAAACATCAACGACTCGTGGATCGCCTTGGACATGGTCGATTGAACCCTCAGCGAGGACGGAACCCTCGTGCAGCACCGTCACCCTGGCGCCGAGACTGCGCACGAACTCCATGTCGTGTTCAACCACGATCACTGTGTGCTGACCGGCGAGATTCAGGATCAACTCGGCGGTCGCCATAGTCTCATGATCGGTCATTCCCGCCACCGGCTCGTCGAGCAGCAGCAACTCCGCGTCCTGGATCAGAAGCATGCCGATCTCAAGCCATTGCTTCTGCCCATGGCTGAGGGCGCCGGCCAGTTCGTGGCGACGGCCGGGCAGCGCGATCCGTTCCAGCATCGCCTCGATGGCCGATTTCTGCTCGCCATTCAGCCGGGCCAGGAGCGTTGCCCAGGTTCCGCGCCGCCGGCGCAAGGCGAGTTCTAGATTTTCGAACACGGTCAGGTTCTCGAACACGGTCGGTTTCTGGAACTTGCGGCCAATGCCGAGATTGGCGATCTCCGTTTCGTCGCGTGTGGTAAGGTCGATTTCAGTCTTGAAGAAGACCTCGCCTGAGTCGGGCCTGGTTTTGCCGGTAACAATGTCCATCATGGTCGTTTTGCCGGCGCCGTTGGGGCCGATTATCGAACGCAGTTCGCCGCGCGTGACCACCAGCGAGAGGTTGTTGAGCGCCTTGAATCCGTCGAAGCTCACCGAGACTCCAGACAGATAGAGATGCGTTTCCGACGGAGGACTTGGTTGTTGCGCGCGGGTCTCGCACATGCTCATTTTCCTGCCGCCGCCAGCAGCGCGGCCGACGCCGCGCCCTTCGATCCGGACCGGCGTCGGTGAAACAGGCCGATGACGCCCTTGGGCAGAACTAGAGTGACGACGATGAACAGGATGCCGAGGCAGTATAGCCAGGCTTCCGGCGCCGCGCCGGTCAGCCAGGTCTTGGTTCCGTTGACCAGGATCGCACCGATCGGGGCGCCGATAAGGGTGCCACGGCCACCGACCGCGACCCAGATCGCCACTTCAATTGAATTGCTGGGCGCGAACTCGCCAGGGTTGATGATGCCGACCTGCGGCACATAGAGTGCGCCGGCGAGCCCTGCCATCATCGCCGAGACCGTGAAGGCGAACAGCTTGGCGTTGGTGGTCGAGTAGCCAAGGAACCGGACGCGGCTTTCGGCTTCGCGCAAGGCCAGCAGCACGCGGCCGAGTTTTGAGACGACGATCCAGCGGCACAGCAGGAAACATATGCCGAGGGCGAAGACGGATGAGACATAGAGTCCGGCACGAGTCACGGATGCGTGAATGTTATAGCCGAGGATCTCCTTGAAGTCGGTCAAGCCGTTGTTACCGCCGAAACCCATGTTGTTGCGGAAGAAGGCGAGCATCAGCGCGAAGGTCAGCGCCTGGGTAATGATCGATAGGTAGACGCCCGTCACCCGCGAACGGAAGGCAAACCAGCCGAATACGAAGGCCAACAACCCCGGAACCGCGAGCACTATCAGCGCCGTGAACCAGAACATGTTGAAACCGTGCCAGAACCAGGGCAGTTCCTGCCAGTTCAGGAAGACCATGAAGTCGGGCAGGATCGGATTGGCATAGACGCCGCGCGCGCCGATCTGGCGCATCAGGTACATGCCCATCGCATATCCGCCGAGGGCGAAGAACGCGCCATGCCCAAGGCTGAGTATGCCTGCATACCCCCATACCAAATCTAGGCTTAACGCCAATATCGCGTAGCAGACGTACTTCCCGAGCAACGGCACGAGATAATTTGGCAAGTGGATCACCGAATCCGGGTGCGTCGCGAGATTGGCCAGCGGCACCAGGACTGCCAGGAAAAATCCGCATGCGCTGAAACCGATCCAGCCGCCGTGAGGAAGAAGCGGGCGGCGCATCTCAGGCCTCCACCGCGCGGCCCCGCAGGGCGAACATGCCGCGCGGCCGTTTCTGAATGAACAGGATGATGGCTATCAGGATGACAATCTTGCCAAGTACGGCGCCGGCATAGGGCTCGAGAAACTTGTTGGCCATGCCGAGCGTCAGCGCGCCAACCAGCGTGCCCCACAGATTGCCGACGCCGCCGAAAACCACGACCATGAAGGAATCGATGATGTAACTTTGACCGAGGTTTGGGCCGACATTGTCGATCTGCGACAACGCCACGCCGGCGATGCCGGCGATGCCCGAGCCGAAGCCAAATGTCAACGCGTCGACCCGCCCGGTGCGAATGCCCATGATCGAGGCCATGGCGCGGTTCTGCGACACCGCCCGCATCTCGAGGCCCATGCGGGTGTATCGCAGCCAGACCAGCAGCAAGACGAACACCACCGACGCGAAGCAGATGATCCAGAGGCGATTATAGGTGATCGACATCTGCCCGAGCTCGAAAGCGCCGCTCATCCATGCGGGCGCGCCGACTTCGCGATTGGTCGGCCCGAAGACGGTGCGCACGGCCTGCTGCAGAACCAAGGACAACCCCCAAGTGACGAGAAGGGTCTCAAGCGGGCGGCCATAGAGGAACCGGATGATCGTGCGCTCGATCAGTACGCCGCACAACCCGGCCACCGTGAAGGCCAGCGGCAAAGAGGCGAGCAAAGAGTAGTTCAACAGGGCGGGATTCCAGGCCTGGATTGCGTTCTGCACCGCATACGTGGTGTAGGCGCCAAGCATGACCATTTCACCATGCGCCATGTTGATCACGCCCATCACGCCAAATGTGATGGCAAGGCCGATTGCAGCCAGCAGCAACACCGATCCGAGCGAGAGGCCGTACCACGCATTCTGGGCGACATTCCACAAGGCCAGGTCGTTCTCGATAGCGATCGCCGCTTTGGCGGCAGTGTCGCGCACCGCCGGCGGAGTGACCGCTGGCAGAGACCGCAGGAGGGCCATTGCCTCCCGGTCGCCCCGGCCAACAAGGATTGCGACAGCCTCCAGCTTAGCTTCGGCGGAGGTATCGGCCGCAAGCAGAACGATCGCTGCCCTGGCCTCGCTCATCGCGCGCAGAGCCCGCTTGTCGGTCTCTTTGGCCAGCGCGACATCGAGGGTCTCGAGGGCAGTGGCGTCCTTGGATTTGAATACCGCGTGTGCCGCCTCGTATCGCCGCGCGGGATCGGCAGAGAGAAGCGTCATGCTGCCCAATGCCGCCTGGACGGCACGGCGAACGCGATTGTTGAGCCGCACCGGCTGCAGGCTGTCCGCGGTTGTGCCGGGTGCGGCCCGCCCAGTCGCGGCATCGACCATCGCACCATCGTGGGTGCGAAGCAGTATCTTGCCATGCGCATGAAACAGACGCTCGTCGCGCAATGCCTCGATCACATCCAATGCGCGTGGCTGTCCGCTGGCGGCCATGGCGGCGACTGCCGCCTCAGTCGCGGTGAAGGAATCGGCGGCAAAACCACCAAGCGCGCCCTCCCAGCTCTGCGCCTGCGCGACGGTGGCGAGCGCTAGCAGAACGGCGAACGTGGCAAAGCAACCGCTGATAAACCGCATTGCAATGCCTCCCTGGCGAGGATGGAGGCGGCGCCGCGCGCCGCCCCGCTCCCCGTTCAGGCGACGGCGGTCAGGCGCCGCATTTGCCGGTGACTTTGTTGAAGTTGCCGCATTTCCGCGTCTTCCAATCGGCTTCCAGATCCTTGGACCCTTCCAGATGGTCGGACCACGCGTCGCCCGGGACTAGCCCCTCGGTTCTCCACACCACGTCGAACTGCCCGCCGCTCTTGATCTCGCCGATCAAGACCGGCTTGGTGATGTGATGGTTCGGCAGCATTTCCGATACGCCGCCGGTCAGGTTGGGTACCTTCACGCCGATGATGGAGTCGATCACCTTGTCGGAGTCGACGGTGCCCGCGATCTTCACCGCCTCGACCCACATGTTGAAGCCGATGACGTGCGCCTCCATCGGGTCGTTGGTGACGCGTTTGTCGTTCTTGGTGAACGCCTTCCATTGCTTGATGAAGGACTCGTTGCTGGGGCTCTTGACCGACTGGAAGTAGTTCCACGCGGCCAGGTGCCCAACCAGCGGCTTGGTGTCGATGCCTGCGAGTTCCTCCTCGCCGACCGAGAACGCCACCACCGGGATGTCGGTCGCCTTGATGCCTTGGTTGCCGAGTTCCTTGTAGAATGGGACGTTGGCATCGCCATTGATGGTCGATACCACGGCGGTCTTCTTACCGGCCGAACCGAACCGCTTGATGTCGGCCACGATCGTCTGCCAATCGGAATGGCCGAACGGCGTGTAGTTGATCATGATGTCCGCTGGCATCACTCCTTTGGCCTTCAGATAGGCCTCGAGGACCTTGTTCGTGGTACGCGGATAAACGTAGTCAGTGCCGGCCAACACCCAGCGTTGGACTTTCTCCTCCTTCATCAGGTAGTCGACCGCGGGAATCGCCTGCTGGTTGGGCGCGGCGCCGGTATAGAAGACGTTGCGCTCGCTTTCTTCGCCTTCGTACTGAACGGGGTAGAACAGAATGCTGTTCAGCTCTTTGAACACGGGCAGGACCGATTTGCGCGACACCGATGTCCAGCATCCGAATACGGCGGATACCTTTTCCTTGGCGATGAGCTCGCGCGCCTTCTCGGCGAACAGCGGCCAGTTTGACGCAGGGTCGACTACCACGGCCTCGAGTTTCTTGCCCAGTAGACCGCCCTTCTTGTTCTGCTCCTCGATCAGCATCAACATGACGTCCTTCAGGGTCGTCTCGCTGATTGCCATGGTCCCAGAGAGCGAATGCAGCACACCGACCTTGATCGTGTTCTGTGCGCTGGCTTGGTTGGCCATGGCGAGACTGAGCGCCGTCAGGGTAGCAACTCCTATCGTTCGTAAATATTTCGGCATGGTTTGGGTTCTCCGATTGGATTGCTTTGCCGGCCTGCGCCAGCTGTTAGTCAATTCAGCAAGAACCGCGCCATATTGCGTTTTTTCGATTCTATGCATGATTTCAGGACGTTGCGCCAATCAGGCCAAATGACGGCCGTTGGCCGCTTATTGTCGTTGGTGGCTTTTCCGGCACTGGTTCAAGAAATGGCGTTGAAATTGATGCGGTTGCCCAAAATGAGGTCATCCACGTAAGGCCGAAGCGTGTCTGCCCCAACGGGTTCAAGGAACATCACGCGCGCGCCATCACGCTCCTACACCACGTCCAGGGACACGACCCGTGCCGACGCGGTCGCGCGATGCTACACAGCGAACGCCTGGCGCCAGCAGAGGGGATTATCCTCGATTCCGGCTACTTCAGGTTCGGCAAGAACCCACTACTCCGACCGCTTTGGCGGCCGTTGGAACGCGGCTATTGCTTCCTCGCCGTGCGGCGACGACAACCTACCAATCCTGCTGGCGATTTCATTGATCCCAATCAGTGACTCGGGCAATTCGAAGCATCCAATTCATTTTGACACAGATCACGGCCGCCTTCCCTAAGGCAACTAGACCGAATTTCGTTGGGGAAGAGTCGATGGGGGATTCCCAAGGGCTACGGAATGTGATGTAAGCTGCTGGCTGGAGTTGAAGACCAGCAGGGATGGCGAAGCCCTATTCGGAAGACTTGCGTGAACGGGTGATCGAGGCGGTCGGGGCCACCCCTCTCTAGTTGCCGCCCTGCTCCCCCGACCTCAACCCCGTCGAACAGCTCTTCACCAAGCTCAAGGCCCTGCTGCGCAAGGCCGCCGCTCGCTCCATCGAGGCCCTATGGACCAAGATCGGCGAACTCCTCGACGTCTTCATACGCGAGAGCATCAAAACTGCTTCCAAATCGCAGGCTACGCTTCAACGTGAGTGGAATCTGCTCCAATCAAAAATTGCCAGTCGCGATCGTCATCGGTAATCCGGTTCCCAGATTGGATAGGTTTTGGGCAGGGACAGCAATCCGCAAATCTTAGGGCGCCTGATACGGAATGTGGCGAACCTCCGCATGCATGGCGTTTCCATTGGGATAAAGCGCGACCGACACGGTGTATGAACCCGACGCCAGCTTGCCTTTGAGCTCGACGACCATGGCGCCGTCGTTGCGAAAGCGCCCCTGCCCCGCCAGCGCGACGCGCCCGCCGCCGTCGATTGCCACGAAATGGCATTGCGGAATCGTCCGCCTGCCGAACGAAGCGACCGCTTCGCGCAAGGGCCGGCGCACGATCCTGTAGTCGCGCATAATCCTGTCGATCGTGTCGATCTCGACGGCAAGAACCAGGCCGTCGTCGCCGGGCTCCGCCTTGACGACATAGGCGCGGCGCGGAATCGCGTAGGCATCGTATGAACCGACCCCGAGCGGATAGCGCGGGTCGCGCACCACATCCAGCACGGCGGCGCCACCGGCCCAGCTCTTTGCCGTGTACGGGCCGTTGGTGACCAGAAAATGTCCGGATTTGGCGTGGAACTCGGCCAGCGCCTTCCACCGCGCGCGCGCATCGGCTTGCGTCACCATGCCTACCAGCGGCGCCGGCACAAAGCCGCCGCGCTCGAACTCCCCCACCAGGACTTGAAGCCGCCGTTTCAGCGCGTCCGAACGCACCGGGTCCAGCCATTCGACCCCAAGTCGCGCGGCCTCGGCCTCGGACAATGCGGCCCAGCCGCGAACGACCGCTTCCTCCATGAGCGCGATGACGTGCCAGGGCAAGGGGCTCCACGGCGGCGCTAGCACCTCCGCTGAATCCGAAAGTCCTGCGGCCAAGTTGACATAGACCTCGACCAACAACTGCTCGCGCGCATAGGTAAGGTCGCCGAATCGGATCGTTCGCGACGCAGCGTCGGCGCCGACGAACTTCAGCCCCACTAGATTGTCTCGCAACAGCGCCGTGGCGGCCGCGATCACCGGATCGCGGCTGTCCGGCGCGCGGGCCGCGCGCGCGCCCCAGCGATACGCCACGACGTAGGGGTAGAGCAGGTCGGCGGCCGCCATCGCGGTGCCGTCATGGAATGGCGAAGCCATGGCGCTGTAGGAAAGCTTCGCCGCCGCCGTATGCCCCGGCCCGACTGCCAGCAGACGCCCGGTGCCGCCTTCCGGCAACAATGCATCGGGCGGCACCGGCACGGACTCGTGGGCGGCGACGAGGGAAGCCGAAGCGGAGCGCGTCGTCTGCACGATAGGCTCGGCCATGATCGACAGGCTGGCAACCGTGAAAGTCACCATCAGGGCCGTCAGGGGGCCCTGGCTCATCAGTGCGGGGCGATGGGCGCCGAAACATGCGATCGCGCCGACATGCCCGAGGAACACGGCGACGATGTGGCCCGCGACGATGGCGACCAGCGCCGTGTACCAGGCGAAACGCGCACCGACGATGCCCACGTCTACTCTGTAGCCGGCGGTGCCGAACAGGTTCCAGTTCACGCCGAAGGGGTCTGAGATGAGCGGAACGACGTATTGCCCCTGGATTAACAAGTAGGTGAGGTAATGCGCGAGGTGATACGCGATGGCGATCGGAACCAGCGTGAAGACGAAGCGCAGCGCGATGGCGATCGCCGCCGCTTGCCCCCCCGCGCACGCAGCCATGGCGCGGCAAGTCAGCATATAGGCGCCAGCGCAGCCGAACCAGGCAGCGATCAGGCCCGCCGGCCAGACACCGAGCGCTCGGGGATAGTACAGGCCTGGGCCGAGCCTG
>JBQTIS010000166.1:0-8088 GCA_052387895.1 Rhodospirillales bacterium
CGCCGCGAAGGCCGCGTCATAAAGCCCCGCGCCCATGCCGACGCCCAGCACCACCCAGGCAGCGAGGAAAAACCACAGATTGGGCGCCAGGCCCAGGCCCGCCTGCCCCGTCGCGATCAGCAGCGCCCCCACCGCCAGCACCGGCCTTCCGCCGAGGCGGTCGATCTCGCGCCCGACGCGCGGGCTGACCAGCCCCGCCGCCAAGAGGCCGACGGTGAAGCCGCCGACCACCCAGGTAAGGCTCCAGCCCGTGTCGGCGGCGACCGGCTTGGCCAGCACGGTGGTGAGGTAATAGGACGATCCCCAGGCCAGGATCTGATTGATGCCAAGGGCGGCGATCAGGGCCCAGCGGCGCGAGCCAAGGTCCAGCGTCATGAAACCATCATACGCCGGACGTTTCCACTTCTTGCCTTGCGGATTTTACGCAGCTTCAATGCGGCCGATATCGGCGAGCGTCCGCGCGAGCACGTCCGGGTTCAGCGCCAGCATGGCCTCGATTCGCGCTTTCAACGTGGCATAGGCCCGGCGGAAGGCGCGGCGCTTGGCGTCGCCGCCGTCCGTCTCCGCCGCCGGGTCGGGCAGGCCCCAATGCGCCTTCAGCGGCGCGCCGGGCCAGACCGGACAGGCTTCGGCGGCGGCGCTGTCGCATACCGTCACCACCAGGTCCATGCACGGCGCTTGCGGGACAGCGAATACCTCCCAGCTCTTGCTGGCTAGCACGGAGACGTCGAAGCCCTCTGCGCGCAACAGCTCCAAGGCCAACGGGTCGACCGCGCCCTTGGGATGGCTGCCAGCGCTGAACGCGCGCCAGCGCCCGCGGCCGAGCCGGTTCACCAGCGCCTCGGCGAGGATGCTCCGCGCCGAGTTGCCGGTGCACAGGAACAGGACGTTGCGCACGCGCGAACGCCTGGGTGCCTCAGTCGCAGCAGGCCGCGCCGCCGGCGTTGGCGCCGCAACGCGCGGTTTTCTCGGCCGGCTTGACGGCCGGCGCTGCTTTTGCGGTGGTATCCTCGCCATAGGTGGTGGCCGCCCCGGTGGTGTGGAACGTCTCCCACGAGATGCCGTCGGGATCCTTCACCCAGGCTTTGTTCGAGCGCGCATAGCAGCACGTGGCCTCGCGTTGTTCGGCCACCTCTTCGCCCGCTTCCTGGAGCCGGCGGGCGACGCCGCCAAGATCGCCGTCGCTTTCCACTTGGATGCCGAGATGGTCCACGCCCGCCGCAGCGCCGCGCTGCGAGATGGCGAAGTTCACGCGCGGATCGTCCAGCATCCATTTGGCGTAGTCGGGCTTCTGGACCGTGGGTTTGGCGGCGAACAGCGTGGAATAGAACGCGATCGACTTGTCGAGGTCGCTAACCGCGACGTGAACGTGCAGGCGATTCATCCCGATCTCCCTGGCTGGCGGTTTCGGCGGACGCGGGGGCGCAGCCCGCGCCCGCGCAGCAATTCTGGGTCAGGTAGTCGATGAGCCGGTTCATCGCCGCGAAATTCGCGGCATAGATGATCGAGCGGCCCTGGCGGCGCGCGACCGCCAGCCCGGCATGGCGCAACTGCGCGAGGTGGAACGACAGCGTCGGCCCCGCCAGCCCCAGGCTATGGGCCACTCGCCCTGCGGGCAGGCCCTGAGGGCCGGCCTGGACCAGCAGGCGGAATATGTCCAGCCGGTTCTCCTGGGCCAGGGCGGACAGGGCCGCCACGGCATCCATTGTTTTCATGATTCCATATTTATGGAAATATAGAGTAAAAGTCAAGCGCCTTGTTCGCGTGCGCTCCCCGGTCGACGGCCGGGCTTGTTTGCCGGGCCTATTTGAAGTCGATCTGGTGGGCGAAGCGCTTGCCGTCGCTGACCGTGAGCTGCTCGAATCCCAGAAGCCTAAGCTGGTCGAAGAAGGTGAACAGGTCGTCGACCTTGAACTCCTTGAACAGCTCGGTCTGGCGCGAGAGCGTGGTCATCAATGCCATCAGCGCGCGCATGCGGAACAGCGTGTCGGCGAAATCGGCGTTGAGCGTGACCAGGATCGCCTTTTCCGCCTCGTCGCCCTTGGCGAACAGCACGAAGGGCGGCGGATAGGGCTTGGCGACGAGCTGGAGGTTCAGCTGGTTCACGAAATCCAGCCGCGAGCGGCGGTTGTAGATCGGCAGCGGCTTGCCGCGCGCCGTGTATTCCTCGTGCGTCGGCTTGGCGGGATAGTAATAGCCGGCATGGCGCTCTTCGGCCGACGCCGACTGCACCGTGGCCGCGCCTGCCGCCGCCGCGACCGCCAGCGCCGCCATCAGCGCGATTGCCCGATTCCGCATCGCCCTTCCCCTCTCCTTCGCGTTACGATTTGGCGCGGGCGAAGCTATACTGGCGCCCGGATGCCGGTCAACGAACCGGCGCCGATGCTGGGGGATCCGGTTCCCTCGGGGAAACAGAGGGACGGTTCGACGGCAATGGCTTTCCGCAACATCGCGTTCGTCGCCGCGCGCGGCGAGGCGGCCCAGGCCGCGCTGAGGGAGCTCGAGGCGCGCTATCCCCATGTCGGCGAGCGCGAGGCCGACGTGATCGTCGCGCTCGGCGGCGACGGGCTCATGCTCGAGGCGATGCACGCGCACCTGTCGCGCGGCGTGCCGATCTACGGCATGAACCGCGGCACGGTCGGCTTCCTGATGAACGAGTACCGCACCGACGGCCTGACTGAGCGCCTGGAGGCGGCCTCGGCGGTCAAGCTGAACCCGCTCAAGATGAAGGCCCGCACCATGCGCGGCGGCACGGTGGTCGAGGCCTTCGCCGTCAACGAGGTGTCGCTGCTGCGCGAGACGCGCCAGGCGGCGAAGCTTCGGATCACCATCGACGGGGTGGTCCGCATCCCCGAGCTGGTGTGCGACGGGATTCTGCTGTCCACACCCGCCGGCAGCACAGCCTACAACCTGTCGGCGCACGGGCCGATCCTGCCGCTCAATTCCAGCGTGCTGGCGCTGACGCCGATCAGCGCGTTCCGCCCCCGGCGCTGGCGCGGAGCGCTGCTCGATCGCTCGGCCAGGGTCGAGATCGACATCCTCGAGGGCGACAAACGCCCGGTCTCGGCCGTGGCCGACATGACCGAGGTGCGCGACGTCGCCAAGGTCAAGATCAAGGTCGAGCGAAAGACGTCCTTGACCCTGCTGTTCGACCCCGGCCAGCACCTGAGCGAACGCATCCTGAAAGAGCAGTTCCTGGTGGCGTGAAGGCCCCTCGCCCCGCATTGGCGGGGCGAGGGGGCCCGCCGCAGCGAAGCGAAGGCGGGAGGGTGAGGGCAAGGACAGCGCCTCCCCTCACCCGGTCCTCGCTGGCGCTCGAACCACCCTCTCCCCGCAAAGCGGGGCGAGGGTTTTACTTCGCCGGCTTGACCTCGTGCGCCAGCGTGTACTCGTCGGTGCGCGCGGCGTAGCTCAAGCCCTTCTTCATCCCCCAGGCATTGATCTGGTAGTGCAGCGGGATGATGCCCAAATCCCCGATGCCGATCTCGGACGCCTCGGCCAAGAGCTTTTCGCGCGCCTTGTCGTCCACCGTCGCCAGCGCCTTTTCCAGCACCGCGTCCATCTTGGGGTTGGAGTAGCGGCCGCGATTGGACGGCCCCCAGCCCTTCTTCGCGTCGAAGGTGCCGAGCAGCGATTGAAGCGGCGAGGAGGTCTCGCCCGTGCCCGAGCCCCAGCCCACCAGCATGAAGCTGAACTCGAGCTTCGAGCCGCGCGAGAAGAACACGTTCGACGGCATCGCCTCGACCTTGGTGTCGATGCCCGCGCGGGTCAGCATCTGCGCCACGGTCTGGGCGATCTTCTCGTCGTTGACGTAACGGTTGTTGGGCGAGTGGATGGTGAGCCCGAAGCCGTCCTTGTAGCCGGCCTCGGCCAAGAGCTTCTTGGCGCCTTCGAGGTCGAACTTGTCGGGCTTGAGCTTGGGCGAGGTGCCGAAGAAGCCGTCGGGCAAGAGCTGCCCGGCCGGCACGGCCAAGCCCTCCATCAGCCGCTCGACGATCGCCGGGCGGTTGATCGCCAAGGACATGGCGCGGCGCACGCGTACATCCTTCAGCGGGTTCTTGTCCATCGGCTTGCCCGCCTTGTCGGTCACGAACGGCGACTTGTCGCGCGCGGTGTCGATGTGCAGATAGATCACCCGGTTGCCGACCACCTGGGCGACCGTCAGGTCCTTGCTGGCCTTGACCCGCTTCATGTCGGGCGTCGGCACGTTCTCGATCACTTGCACGTCGCCGGCCAAAAGCGCCGCCACGCGCGCCGAGTCGTTGTTCAGCAGACGGAACGTCACCTTGTCCCAGGCCGGCTTCGGTCCCCAGTAGCCGTCGTTCCTGGCCACAATGATGCGGTCGCCCCGCTTGAACTCGACCAGCTTGAACGGGCCGGTGCCGATGGTGGCCTTGCCGCTGTCGTAGTCGGCGGTCGTCGCCTTCTCGCCGTGCTTCTTCGACACGATGAAGATGTTCGAGATCTGGGTCGGCAGCAGCGGATAAGGCGTCGCGGTCTTGAACCGGATGGTGTGGGAATCGACCACGACGGCTTCCTTGATCGACGCCAGGTAGATGCCGTAGGACGACGGGCTGTTCGGCACGTTGGGCGCGCGTTTAACGGTGAACGCCACGTCCTCGGCGGTGAACTCCGACCCGTCGTGGAACTTCACCCCCCGGCGCAGCTTGAATTCCCAGGTAATCCCGTCTTCCAGCACCCGCCAGGTCTCGGCCAGCCCCGGCCTCAGGCGTTGCTTTTCGTCCTGTTGGATCAGCGAGCTGAAGATGTGCTGCGCGATGTTGCTGTTGGGCGACAGGTTGTGGACATGCGGGTCGATCGACGTGACCTCCGCCCCCAGGCCGATCGCCAGATCGGCCGCCTTGGCGCCGCCCGCGCCCGCAAGCGCGGCGGCCAGCAGCGCCGCGCCCAGCGCCCGGCGCAATTGCATCGTACGGGTCATGGATTTCCCTCCATCGTTCGCCGCGCCCCCGGGGGCGGCGGGCGTTCGTCCGCCACCAGGGATTATGGCGCGGTTCCGCGCCCGCGCATAGAAGGCATTCATGCCGGTGGCTTCCCTTGGGCCCTTGGAACCGGGCATACTCGGCCCGCGCCAGCCGGGGGAATTGACTTAAGCCATGAACCAGCCCAGCGCCGCCAGCCGGGCGATGATCGAGCGGCTGATCGCCTTCGACACCACCAGCCGCGACTCGAACCTGGCGCTGATCGATTTCGTGCGCCGGTACCTGGCCGGGCACGGCGTCGCGAGCGAACTGGTGCCCAGCGCCGACGGCCGCAAGGCTAATCTGTTCGCCACCATCGCCGCCGGCGGGGCCGGCGACCGCCCGGGCATCGTGCTGTCGGGCCATACCGACGTGGTGCCGGTGGACGGCCAGCCTTGGACGACCGATCCGTTCAAGGCGACCGAGCGCGACGGCAGGCTCTATGGCCGCGGCACATCGGACATGAAGAGTTTCGTCGCCGTGTGCCTTGCGCTGGTGCCGGAAATCAAGGCGGCGAACGTCAAGCTGCCGATCCACCTCGCCTTCTCTTACGACGAGGAGGTGGGCTGCATCGGCGTTAGGCGCATGATCGACGTGCTGGTCAAGCGCGGCTTGAAAGCCCAGGCCTGCATCGTCGGCGAGCCCACGGGGATGCGCGTGATCGTGGGCCACAAGGGCAAGAAAAGCTGGCGCTGCACGGTCAGCGGGCACGAGGCGCATTCCGCGTTGACCCATCGCGGCGTCAACGCGGTCGAGGCGGCGGCCGAGCTGGTGGCGAAACTGAAGGAGATGGCGCGCCGACACCGCGACCGCGGGCCATACGATCCGACATACGAGCCGCCCTACACCACGGCGCACACCGGCACCATCGCCGGCGGCACGGCGCTCAACATCGTGCCGTTGCGCTGCGAGTTCGCGTTCGAGTTCCGCTATCTGCCGGGCGAGGACCCGGACGCGATGTTCGCCGAGCTGAAGGCTTTCGCCGAGCAGCGCCTGCTGCCGGAGATGCGGCGGGTCGAGCTGTCGGCCGGCTTCGCCTGGGAGGAGTTGAGCCAGATACCGGCGCTGGACACGCGCGCCGACGAAGCGGTGGTGGATTTCGCCAAGCAGCTGACCGGCGCCAACGCCACCGGCAGGGTGTCGTTCGGCACCGAGGCCGGGTTGTTCCAGCAGGCCGGACTGCCCACCATCGTGTGCGGGCCGGGCAGCATCGAGCAGGCGCACAAGCCGAACGAGTTCATCGCGCTGGACCAGGTGGCGCAATGCGAAGCCATGCTGCGCCGGATGATCCGGCGCGCCGCCGCGTGACCGGCGCGGCCGGCCCCGGCGGCGAGGCCGCCAACCAGCAGCAACAGCCGGTCGAGATCGCGGCGCCCGACATCGAGGCCTATCGCGCCGGCAACACCGGCTGCTCCTACGTCACCAGCTTCGACGGCGGCGTTCCTGGCCCGCACGTGATGGTGGCGGCGCTGGTGCACGGCAACGAGTTATGCGGCGCGCACGCGCTCGCTTTCCTGTTCGAGCGCAGCATCAGGCCCAGGCGCGGGCGGCTGTCGCTCGGCTTCTGCAATACCGACGCGTTCCTGCGCTTCGATGCGGCCAATCCGTCGGCTTCGCGCTACGTCGACGAGGACTTCAACCGGGTGTGGGATCCGCCGGTGCTGGACGGCAGCCGCACCTCGGCCGAGCTGCGCCGCGCGCGCGAACTGAGGCCGTTCGTCGACACGGTGGATCTGCTGCTGGACGTGCATTCGATGCAGACCGCCACGCGCCCCTTGATGCTGGCGGGACCGCTGGACAAGGGCGCCGGGCTGGCGCGGCAGGTGGCGGCGCCCGAGCTGGTGGTGGTCGATGAGGGCCATAGGGCCGGCAGGCGCTTGCGCGATTACGGCGGCTTCGGCGATCCGGCGAGCCCCAGGAACGCGCTCTTGGTGGAATGCGGCCAACACTGGCTGAAGCCGACTGTCGAGGTGGCGATCGACACGGTGCTGCGGTTCCTGATCGCAACGGGCACCGTGGAGGCGGCCGAGGTCGCGCGCCACCGCGCGCTTGGGCTCCCGCCGCCGCAGCGCGTGATCCGCGTGACCGACGCGGTGACGGTCGAAACTTCCGATTTCGCCTTCGCCGCCAACTACGTCGGGCTCGAGGTGATCCCCGCCGCCGGCACGCTGATCGCCAGGGACGGCGCACGCGAGATCCGCACGCCCTACGACGAGTGCGTGCTGATCATGCCGTCCAAACGACTGGGGCCGGGCCTGACCGCGGTGCGGCTGGGCCGCTTCGTCGCTTGAGGCGGGTGCGCGTAGCCCTGACGCTGGCCCTTGGCGCCGTCGGCGGCTGGGCGTGCTGGAAGCTGACCATGCCGCTGCCCTGGATGATCGGGGCGATGACCGTCGTCACCGCCGCCGCCGTCGCGGGCCTGCCGGTGCGGGCTTGGCGCGCGTTGCGCTCGGTCATGATCGCGATCCTGGGCGTGCTCTTGGGCAGCAGCTTCACACCCGAGCTTCTGTCGCAAATCGCGGCTTGGCCGGCGTCGCTGGCGGGCCTGTTCGTCTATTGCGCCGTCAGCCTGGCCGCGGGCGTGGTGTATTTCCGCCGCGTCGCCAAGCTCGATCCGGTGACGTCGTTCTTCGCCGCTGCGCCGGGCGGCTTGAACGAGATGGTGATCGTCGGCACTCAGATGGGCGGCGACGAGCGCGCCATCTCGCTGCTGCACGCCGTGCGAATTCTGCTGGTCGTGTTCACCATCCCGATCTGGTTCCGGCTTTACGCGGGCTACGTGCCGGCGGCCAGCGCCGCGGCCAATATCGGGCTCATGGATGTGCCGCTTGCGGAGACGGCGAAGCTCGCGGCCTGCGCCGCGATCGGCTTCGCGCTGGGGCATTGGACGCGCAGGCCCGCGGGCACCATGCTGGGGCCGATGATCGTAAGCGCCTTGGCGCACATGACCGGGTTGACCTCGGCCCGGCCGCCGGTCGAGCTGGTCTCGGCCGCGCAGGTGGTGCTGGGCGTGGCGATCGGTTGCCGCTTCGCCGGCACCACGATGCAGGAGATCGTGCGTCCGATCGGCCACGGCGCGGTGTTCGCGGCGATGCTGCTGGGCATC
>JBQTIS010000167.1:0-8617 GCA_052387895.1 Rhodospirillales bacterium
CAAGGACAGGCCTTGGGCCGGGAATCCGCGTCGTCATGAGCCGGCAACGCGTCGCAAGGCGAAACGCGGATGGCCGGGACGATCCCCGGATCAAGTCCGGGGGCGGCCATGACGGTCGTATTGAATGCGCTTGTTGAATGTGCTTGGCCAAACCGGCTACCTAATATGGGCGCCATGAAAATCGACCGCATCGACCACATCGTGCTGACCTGCGCCTCGGTCGAGCGGACCATCGCGTTCTACACGCGCGTCCTGGGCATGCAGGCCGTGACCTTCGCCGGCGGAAGGCGCGGCCTCGCCTTCGGCCGGCAGAAGTTCAACCTGCACCAGCAAGGGGCCGAGTTCTCGCCGCGCGCGCATCTGGCCAAGCCCGGCACGGCCGATTTGTGCCTGATCGCGGCCGTGCCGCTCGACCATGTGGTGCGACATCTGACGAGTTGCGGCGTCGCGATCGAGCAAGGCCCGGTGGCCAAGACCGGGGCGACCGGACCGATCACCTCGGTCTATGTCCGCGACCCCGACCTCAACCTGATCGAGATTTCGACATACGACTGAGGCTTGGCTTTTCGGCCTTCCTGCCCGAGCTGCTATTCGGCGCGCAGAAGCCGTAACGCTCCGTCGGCCCGGAGCACTGGCCCCGGCCCCCGCCAGTATTGATCCAAATCATGGCCGGGCCACGCCCCGGCGGCGACCTTCACCGGCGAAGGGTGGAGGCTGCCGATGGCATGGCGCGAAAGCGTGGGCGAAACCGTGGCGCGGGCGGTGACGGCCGCGGAGCGGCGCGACACGCCGTTCCGCCACTGGCTGCTCACGGACATCCTGCCCCCGGGCATGGGGGCGGCGTTTTCGGCCCTGCCGATTCCTCCGCCGCCGATCGAAGACACCCGGGGCAAGCGCGACACCAACAACTCCACCCGCAGCTATGCCGACAGGGACAATCGCGCCCGGTTTCCCGTGTGCGACGATTTGGCGCAGGCGTTGCAGCGGGGCCCGGCGGTGGCCGCGATCGAGCGGGTTTGCGGCGTCGATCTCGCCGGCACGAATCTCAGGATCGAATACTGCCAGGACACCGACGGCTTCTGGCTCGAGCCGCACACCGATATCGGGGTCAAGAAGCTGACGTTCCTGATCTACCTGTCCGAAGGGCCGGGCAGCGAGCGCTGGGGAACCGACCTGATGACGCCCGGGGGCGAGGTCCTGGGCACCGCGCCCTATCGGCGGAACGCGGGCCTGATGTTCGTACCGGGCGGCGACACCTGGCACGGCTTCCGCCGCCGGCCGATCGCGGGCGTGCGCCGGTCGCTGATCGTCAACTATGTCGGCCCGGAATGGCGCGCGCGGCGCGAGCTTGCCTTTCCCGACCTCGAGGTCGGCGGGCCGGGATGAGCGTCGTCGATCTCGCGGCGTTCCACGCGACGCCAGTCAACCCCGCGCCGTTCGACCACGTGGTGGTGCCCGGCTTCGTGCGCGCCGAGGCCCTGGCGGCGCTCGACCGCGATTTTCCCCGGCTCTTGGTGCCGGGCAGCGTGCCGCTGGGCATGGCGCCGCACGGCCCCGCGTTCCAGGCCTTGATCGACGAGCTCAACGGCGAAGCGGTCGAGCGCGCGTTCGAGAGCAAGTTCCGGGTCTCGCTGCTCGGCCGCCCCCGCATGTTCACCGTGCGCGCTCGGTGCCGCGCGGGCGACGGCAAGGCGCATCCCGATTCGGCCGGCAAGATCGTCACCGTGCTGATCTACCTGAACCCGCCGTGGCAGGCCAAAGGCGGCAGGCTGCGCCTGCTGCGCTCGCCCGACCTCGCGGACTACGCGGCCGAGGTGCCGCCCGAGGCGGGCACGCTCTTGGCGTTCCGCCGCAGCGCCGCTTCGTGGCACGGCCACGAGCCGTTCGAGGGTCCGCGCCGCGCCATCCAGATGAACTGGGTGCGCGGCGGCTTCTATGTCTGGCGCGAGCAATGGCGCCACCGCGTCGGCGCGTTCCTGAAGATCGGCGCGGCGGGGCAGGGCCGGCCGGCATGAGCGCCGGTTTCCCCGGGCGCTGGGCGGCGCACATCGGCGGGCGCGTGCCGCGCTACACCTCGTACCCCACGGCCGACCGGTTCACCCCTTCCGTGCGCGCCGAGACGGCGAAAGCCTGGCTGGCGGCGCTCGATCCCGCCGTGCCGCTGTCGCTCTACGTCCATGTGCCGTTCTGCAAGCGGCTCTGCCTCTATTGCGGCTGCAACACGCAGATCGTCTCGCGCCGCCGCCCGATCGGCGACTTCGTCGACGCCCTGGTCGGCGAGATCGACATGGTGGCGGAGGCCTTGCCCGGCCGGTTCGGCGCCACGCGCGTGCATTTAGGCGGCGGCACGCCCACGGCGCTGGCGCCGGCCGAGTTCTCGGCGATCCTGCGCCGCCTGCGCCGGCGCTTCGACGTCGCCGCCGGCGCCGAGATCGCGGTCGAGATCGACCCGCGCGGCCTGGGCTCGGAGATGATTTCGGCGCTCGCGGACGCCGGCGTCACGCGCGCGAGCCTGGGCGTGCAGGATTTCGATCCCGGCGTGCAGCGCGCGATCAACCGTCTCCAGCCCTATGCGCTGGTCGCCGACGCGGCCCGGGCGCTGCGCGGGGCCGGCATCGCCCAGCTCTCCTTCGATTTGATCTACGGCCTGCCGTTGCAGACCGCGGCGACGGTCGAACGCACGGCGGACCAGGCGGCGTCGCTGCGGCCGGATCGCGTGGCGCTGTTCGGCTACGCCCATGTGCCGTGGTTGAAGCCGCACCAGAAGGCGCTGGAACGCCACGGCCTGCCGGGCGCCGAGGCGCGCTGGAACATGGCGCGCGCGGCCGAAGCGCGCCTGGCGGAAGCGGGCTACCGGCAGGTCGGCATGGACCACTTCGCGCTGCCCGGCGACGCGCTGGCCGTGGCGGCGCGCGCGGGCCGGCTGCGCCGCAACTTCCAGGGCTACACCGACGACGACTGCTCGGCGCTGTTGGCGTTCGGGCCGTCCGGCATCTCCGCCTTGCCTCAGGGCTATGTCCAGTCGCCGGCCGACACGGCGGCGTGGCGCGGCCGCGTCGGGCGCGGCGAGCTGGCGGCGGCGCGCGGCATCGCGCTCGGCGACGACGACCGCTTGCGCCGGGCCGCGATCGAGCAGCTGATGTGCGACATGCACGTGGACCTGGGCGCGGTGGCGCGGCGGTTCGGGCGCGACGCGGGGTACGAGTTCGCCGGCGCCCTAAGGCGCCTCGCCGCGTTCGAGGACCAGGGCATCGTCGGACTGGACGGCCTTGCCGTGCGGATGATCGACGAGGCCCGGCCGCTGGTGCGCGCGGTCGCCGCCGCGTTCGACGCCTATCTGACGCAAGACCAGCCCCGCCACGCCGTGGCGGTGTGACCCTTGCATCCCCCACCCGCGGAAGCGGGCGAGGGGCGCCGCGCCGTCCTGGCGCGCGCGTTCGGTTAGGCGGCTTTCCGCCGCCGGGCCTTGATCTCCAGCTCGCCCTTCGCCACGCCGACGCGCACCGCCTCGCCGTCCTTGACGGTGCCGTCGAGGATCAGGTTGGCGAGCTTGTTCTGAAGCTCGGCCTGGATCACGCGCTTGAGCGGCCTGGCGCCGTAAACCGGGTCGTAGCCCCGGTCGGCGAGCCAGGCCGTGGCGTCCTTGTCCAGCTCCAGCTCGATCTCGCGCGCGGCCAGCAGCTTCTTCAGACGCCCCAGCTGCACCTCGACGATCCCGCCCATGTGCGCGCGGGTGAGCCGGTGGAACAGCAGGATTTCGTCGAGCCGGTTGAGGAACTCGGGCCGGAACGCGGCGCGCACCGTCTCCATGACCTGCGGGCGCACCGCGTCGGTGTCCTCGCCCTCGCGCTGGTTCGCCAGGATGTCGCTGCCCAGGTTTGACGTGAGAACGATCAGCGTGTTGCGGAAATCGACCGTGCGGCCCTGGCCGTCGGTCAGCCGGCCGTCGTCCAGCACCTGCAGCAGCACGTTGAACACGTCGGGATGCGCCTTCTCGACCTCGTCGAACAGCACGACCTGGTAGGGGCGCCGGCGCACCGCCTCGGTCAAGGCGCCGCCCTCGTCGTAGCCGACATAGCCCGGGGGCGCCCCGATCAGCCGGCTGACCGCGTGCTTCTCCATGTATTCCGACATGTCGACGCGCACCATCGCCTGGTCGTCGTCGAACAGGAATTCGGCCAGCGCCTTGGTCAGCTCGGTCTTGCCCACGCCCGTGGGGCCCAGGAACAGGAACGAGCCGATCGGCCGGTTCTGGTCCTGCAAGCCGGCGCGCGCGCGGCGCACGGCGTTCGACACGGCGGTGATCGCGTCGTCCTGGCCGATCACGCGCTTCTTCAAGCCCTCCTCCATGCGCAACAGCTTCGTGCGCTCGCCTTCCAGCATCTTGTCCACGGGGATTCCGGTCCAGCGCGACACCACGGCGGCGATCTGGTCCGTGGCGACCGCCTCGTTCAACATGCGTTTCTCGCCGGCTTGCTCCGCCGTTTTCAGCTCGCGCTCGAGTTGCGGAATGATGCCGTAGGCCAGCTCGCCCGCCCGGTTGAAGTTGCCCTGGCGCTGCGCGATCTCCAATTCGCCGCGCGCGTGGTCCAGCTTTTCCTTGATCTTGGTGGCGCCGGCCAGCTTGTCCTTCTCCGCCTTCCATTGCCGCGTCAGGCCGGCCGATTTCTCCTCGAGCTCGGCGAGTTCCGCTTCCAGCTTCCGCACCCGGTCGGTCGAGGCCGGGTCGCGCTCCTTCCTCAGCGCCTCGCGCTCGATCTTCAGCTGCACGATGCGCCGGTCCAGTTCGTCGATCTCCTCGGGCTTGCTGTCGATCTCCATCCGCAGGCGGCTGGCGGCCTCGTCGATCAGGTCGATCGCCTTGTCCGGCAAGAACCGGTCCTGGATGTAGCGGTGGCTGAGGGTCGCGGCCGCGACGATCGCCCCATCGGTGATCCGCACGCCGTGATGCAGCTCGTATTTCTCCTTGAGGCCCCTGAGGATCGAGACCGTGTCCTCGACCGTGGGCTCGGCCACGAACACGGGCTGGAAGCGCCGCGCCAGGGCGGCGTCCTTCTCGATATGCTTGCGGTATTCGTCCAGCGTGGTGGCGCCGACGCAATGCAGGTCGCCGCGCGCCAAGGCCGGCTTCAGCATGTTGGACGCGTCCATCGCGCCTTCGGCCTTGCCGGCGCCTACCAGCGTGTGCAGCTCGTCGATGAACAGCACAATGTCGCCCTCGGCCGCGGTGATCTCCTGCAGCACCGCCTTGAGCCGCTCCTCGAACTCGCCGCGGAACTTGGCGCCGGCCACCAGCGCGCCCAGGTCGAGCGCCAGCAGGCGCTTGTCCTTCAGCGACTCGGGCACGTCGCCCTTGACGATGCGCAGCGCCAAGCCCTCGACGATCGCGGTCTTGCCCACGCCCGGCTCGCCGATCAGCACCGGGTTGTTCTTGGTGCGCCGCGCCAGCACCTGGATGGCGCGGCGGATCTCCTCGTCGCGCCCGATCACCGGGTCGAGCTTGCCCCCCCGCGCGGCCTCGGTCAGGTCGCGGGCGTATTTCTTCAAGGAGTCGTAGCCTTGCTCGGCGGTGGCGGTGTCGGCCGTGCGGCCCTTGCGCACCTCCTCGATCGCCTGATTGAGGGACTGCGGCGAAACCCCCGCGTCCTTCAGGATGCGTTGCGCCGGCGCGCCCTGCGCGAGCGCCAGGGCCAGCAGCAGCCGCTCCGCGGTCACGTAGCTGTCGCCGGCCTTCTCGGCCACCTTGCGCGCCTGCTCGAACACGCGCGCCAGCTCCGGCGACAGGTAAACCTGCCCCGCGCCCTGGCCTTCGACCCTCGGCAGCTTGGCGAGCTCGGCCTCGACCGCCTCGAGCGCGCGCTTAGGCTCGCCGCCGGCCGCGCGGATCAATCCGGCGGCCAGGCCTTCCCTGTCGTCCAGCAGCGTTTTCAGAAGGTGCTCGGGGGCCAGGCGCTGATGGCCTTCGCGCAAGGCGAGGCTCTGGGCGGCCTGCACGAATCCCTGCGACCGCTCGGTGAACTTCTCGAACTCCATCGCTCTCTCCCTCTGTCCCCCTCAAGGAGAGGCGGGACGGTCGGCGGGCCCTTTGCGAAGCGGCGCCCGCCGCGTCAGGCGAATGCCCCTGCTATATGGCGGCCCATCGGCCGTTTGCAAGATAGGCTAGGGGGCCTTTCAGCCCCAGCCTATGACTTGAATCAAGGGGTTATCGCGTTGCAGCGGACGCACGCGCCGCTTATGCTGCGCCGCCATGACGATCACGGTCGACGCCATCTACCGCTACCCGGTCAAGGGCTTGAGCGCCCAGAAGCTGGACCGTGTCCGGGTCCGGGCCGGCGAGATGCTGCCCTTCGACCGCGCCTTCGCGCTCGCGCTGGGGGCCGGCGCGTTCGACCCGGCCTTCCCGCGCCACATGCCCAAGACCAATTTCCTGATGCTGCTGCGCGACGAAAAGCTGGCGGCGCTCGAGGCCTCGTTCGAGCCCGACAGCCAGACGCTCGCCATCGTCAGGAACGGCCGGAAGGTCGCCAGCGGCAAGCTCGACGACGCCATGGGCCGGGCGGTGATCGAGCAGTTCTTCGCCGCCTATATGGGCGCGGCCGCGCGCGGCCAGCCCAAGCTGGTCTCGGCGCCGAACCACAATTTCTCCGATGTCGATGCCAAGGCGCTGTCGCTCATCAACCTCGCCAGCGTGAAGGACCTGGAGCGCGTGACCGCGGCGCCGGTCCATCCCCTGCGGTTCCGCGCCAACGTCTATTTCGCCGGCGCGCCGGCCTGGGCCGAGAACGCCTGGCCCGGCAAGGAGATCGCCATCGGCAAGCTGCGCCTGGGCGTGATCAAGCGCATCCAGCGCTGCGCCGCCACGCATGTGAACCCCGAGACCGCCGCGCGCGACATGAACGTGGTGCGGGCGCTGCAGCGCGGCTTCGGCCACGCCGACATGGGCATTTACGCCCGCGTGCTCGACGACGGCGAGATCGCCCGGGGCGACGCGCTGACGCCGCCATAGGGCCAGCGGCCCCGGGCCAGCTAGGCCGACACGAACTTGGAAGGAGGAAGCGCCCGGCTACTCGCCGGGCTGGTGCGGCGGCAGGCGCTCGCGCGCCGGCTCCGCCGGGTCGGCGTCGTTCGGGCCCTGGGCGGCGTTCTGCGGGCGCGCCGGATAGCCCATCTGCCCGTGCGGCATCGGCTGGCCCTGCTGCGTCTGCGGCTGGCCGATCGGCTGTCCCGTCTGCGGGTGCTGGCCCTGGTGCTGCGGGCGGCCGTCGCCGTTCAGGTTGACCATCCGGTAGTAGTGGTCGGCGTGCTGGAAGAAGTTCTCGGCGGCCACGCGGTCGCCGGCCGCCGCCGCGTCGCGCGCCATGTTCAGGTAGCGCTCGTGTACCTGCCAGGCGTTGCCGCGCACGCGCATGTCCGGCCCGCCGCTGTCGAAGGTCTGGTTGCGCATCGGCATGTGCGGCTTGTGGCCGTTGCGGCCGTTGCGCCCGCGCGAGCGGTTCTTGCCACCTTGTCTCATGGTTCCATCGGTCTTTTCGTTGCCGGTCCGGCATGCCGTCATGACGCACGGGGTCCGGCCCGCGTGCGCGGGCCGTGCGGCGTCGGTAATCGAGATGCGAGACCTCAAGCCCTCATCGGAGGGTAACGCGGCTTCGTCGCCGCTCTGTCGTCGAGCACCCTAGAACGCGGATGCCCTTTATTCCACTACGCATTTAGCGGGCGCTCTCCCGACTGTGACGATTCTGCCCGCCTGTTGCGATAATGCACCGATCGATTCCAGCCAGATCGCGCTTGGTCTCAAGTATTTGTAAACCCTGCGCTTTCAGCAGCCGGGCGACCGCCCGGACCTGGCCTTGGCCAAGCTCGAACGCGACCAGCGCATGACGGGCAAGCAGCCGCGCGATGCCGCCCAGGATCGCGCGATAGGCGTCGAGCCCGTCGCGCCCGCCGTCCAGCGCCAGGGCCGGATCGAAGCGCCGGACTTCCGGCTCGAGCCGGGGCAGCTCGCTTCTCGGTATGTAGGGAGGGTTCGCCACGATTACATCGAAGCTTCCGCGCAATCCCTCGCCCCAGTCGCCGGCGGCGAATCTTGCCCGGCCGGCCAGGCCCGCTTCGCGGGCGTTGGCGCGCGCGGCGGCGAGCGCCCGGGGCGCGATATCGACGCCCAGGCCGGTCGCGTTCGGCAGTTCGCTCAAGAGCGCCAGCAGCAGGCAGCCCGTGCCGGTGCCGAGATCGAGAATGCGCCAGGCGCGCCCGCGGTCGCCAAGGCGCGCCAGCACCGTCTCGACCACGGTTTCGCTGTCGGGCCTGGGGTCGAGCGTCGCGGGATTGAGCCTCAGCGTCAGGGTCCAGAAATCGCGCTTGCCCAGGATGCGCGACACCGGCTCGCGTCGCGCGCGCCGGACGATCATGGCGCGGAACCTCCGCGCGGCGCTCGGCGTGACCGCGCCTTCCGGCAGGCTCGCGTTCGACTCGATGCCCAGCGCCGCCGCCAAGAGGATGCGAGCGTCGCGGCGCGGATTCTCCACGCCGGCGGCGGTGAGTTTATTGCTGGCGGCGCGGAGGAGTTCGTCGGTCGAGCTCCCCCCCTCCCTATCCCTCCCCCGCCTCGCGCGGCTTTTGC